>NZ_JAEQCX010000037.1:0-109212 GCF_020738035.1 Microcoleus sp. PH2017_28_MFU_U_A | reverse complement strand
CAAATAGTCTCGTGCGATCGCCCGAGTTGCGGACAAAGCTACCCAAATAGTCAAGGATGGGTAGCTTTGTCCATAAATTAAGTTACAGTTTCAAACCCCATGCCCTGTTTGGCCCATGCCCCATGCCCTGTTTGCCCCATGCCCTACTCCCCTTCTACCATTTTGCGATAGTCTTGAACCGACAAAGCATCATCCGCATCGCTAGCGTTGTCAACGCGCACTTTCAGAAACCAGCCAGCGCCGTAGGGATCTTCTGCCAAGTTTTCGGGAGACTCTATAATGTCATCATTGCGTTCTACGACTGTACCAGTCACAGGCGCTTTCAAGTCTTCAACTGCTTTCACTGACTCGACTGTACCGAATGGTTCGCCCTTTTCCAACCCTGCACCGACTTCAGGCAAATCTAGAAACACAATATCACCGAGTTGGTCAACTGCAAAGGAACTGATGCCGATCGTGGCTATTTCCCCTTCGAGTCGGATGTATTCGTGAGTGTCTAGGTATTTTAGGTCATCGGGGTATTGTAGTGCCATGTTTTTTCTCGCAATGAACAAAGTCTCAATTAAATCTTATTAAATTATGGGCATTGAGTTATGGCAAATTGGAATAAAAAAAATATGAACCTTTTACTTTTCGGGGAATTCTCTGTCCAACGAGTCTTTAGCTCTATAATTTTTATCTACGCTTTTCTGTGTCTTTACGCAGTCTTTTTTTCAGACAGGTTGATTTTTCAACCTCCCGCTGCTGGCTACCAGGATACCAGCGAAATCATTAAACTTAGCTCAGCTAATGGTCTGAAAATTTCTGCTGTTCATTTTCCGAACCCCCAAGCCCAATATACCATACTTTACAGTCACGGCAATGCAGAGGATTTGGGATATATTTGGTCGGTTTTGCGAGAGATTCGAGATAGCGGGTTTGCTGTATTTGCTTACGATTATCAAGGTTACGGTACGAGTCAGGGAAAGCCTTCTGAGTATAATGTTTATCGCGATAGTTCGGCGGCTTACGGTTATTTAACCGAACAGTTGCGAGTTCCGCCTAAGCAGATTATTGTGTACGGACGTTCTGTTGGTGGCGGGCCGGCTATTGATTTGGCTTCGCGGCAATCTGTGGGCGGTTTGGTGGTTGAAAGTTCGTTTGTTTCGGTTTTTCGGGTGTTGACGCGGATTCCGCTTTTCCCGTTTGATAAGTTTGTGAATGTTGATAAAATTGGTAAAGTACGATCGCCCGTTTTAGTCATGCACGGTAAGGCCGATCAAGTAGTGCCGTTTTGGCACGGAGAGCAGCTTTTTGCGGCTGCTAAGCAGCCGAAACTTAATTTTTGGGTCGATCGCGCCGGACACAACGATTTAATGGAGGTCGCTGGCGATCGCTATGCTACGACTTTGCGAAGGTTTGTTGGTGCGATCGCCAATTAAGTTTGCAGTCAGGACTTGAGTCCTCAGAAAGAAGGACTGATATCGTTTCCGGTTGCATCGGAATGATTTAACCGCAGAGAACGCAGAGGACACAGAGAGAATAGAGAGATTAACAATTCCCATGCTACCGGATTTGATATGAAGTCCGAACGATCGAACCTTTTTTTTCGATTTATTTAAGGTTGAATGAAAATGCCGATCGCATTATGGACTCTCGCAGCAGTAGACGGCGGGCGATCGAGCAAACTGCCTCCCAAATACAAACTTGTCGAACTTCCCCCATCCAAGTTTAAAGCCTCCACAGCACCCATTTGCTGCAATATCTGCGCCAGTTCCGCGAAATTTGGGCCGGCCCCGCCCGCGCGATTGTGCACCGCTACAATTAGCAAATTCCCCGCAGCAGTGCGCCCGATCGCACTCCGAATCGCCGTCTGTCGAACATAGGCATCGCTAAACCCTTCCGCCTTCGCATCCACAGCCACTCGACTGTTTTGTACCAACACCGGCCCGCCACCGAGAATGTAGGGAAAGCGGTTGAAATCTGCCGGAATTGTATTAGTTTCTAAACGCAATAAAGTACCAACCGCCAATTGAGATGCAGGGGACAAATCGGAACGCAAAGCTAAAATATAACCGTTCCCTGGAATTGGAAAATTGGTTTTTCCCGTGGCACCTCCGGGGGATTGACTGACAACTCTATCGCCCGCAACTGTGACAACTATTTCATCGTCGGAAAACGGAGTATAAGTCCCTCCCCAATCGGGATTGTAACGACCGATTCCAGATTCCACGTAGGCACTATTTAACTGAGAAATAGATAAACGTTGATTCGCAGAAGTTATTAAAGTTTCTTGCAAAGTCAAACGATCGATCGCAAATTCGCCTCGATCGTTCCAAGCGATCGCCCCGCGATTCAATATCGGCCCGGAAAGCCATTTCGTATCCCGCCGAATCGCACCTAAAGCTAGTCGATTGATGCGATTGAAAAATCCGGCATTAATTGCAGCAGCCGTTCCCGAAAGTTCCGCTGTTTGTAATAAAGGTGCACTACCTTTCTCTGTCGGCGGATTGCTCAACAACGGTCGAATTTTGATGCCGGATTGACGCGGATTCACTTCTAAGGAATATACCGGGAAACGCGCTGTTCCTAAATTTTGATACTGTTGTCTCCATCGAACTCCCGCCGCCCAAGCAATGTCTTTTTCTACTAACGAGTCGGGGCGAATGTCGATTACTAATCGATGGGGATTTCCTAAACTGAAAACTTGCGGCCGCCAGCCTAAGGGAATTTGTACTTTGATTCTGGTTTGATTCCCCGCAGGTTCGATTTTTAGCGATCGCAATTGCTGACTGGTTGCAAAAATGCGATCGCCCAAAGTGCGATCGACTTTGGCATCGATCGCGATCGACCATTCTTGACTGGCGATCGCCTGTATGGGTGCTAGCGGCTGCGAGAATGCTGGTTTTGTCGGGTCGTCTGGTGTTTCGAGGTTTGGTGTTACGGGGCTGACCTGCAAAGGGATAGCGGGTTTTGTGGGGTCGTCTGTTGGTGATGGGCTGGGTGTATCCACAAAGTTAACTTGCCACGGGGCGGCGCGATCGAGATCTAGAACAATGCGATCGCCCGTTTCTCTGGCTGCTTGCCGAATTCCGGTGACATTCGCAGGTTGAGTGGTGATTTTTAGGAGATTATTGTCGATCGATATTTGCCAGCCGGCAAGTTTAGCAAAATCGGTAATATCTAAGTAACGATACGCACCAGTCGATCGCACTGTCAAACTTTGAGCATTACTTAAAGATACGGAAAACCACTGTACAGGTTGTTTGGTACTGTCGGCGGTGGACAGCAAATCGACTCCGGCAGATTGCATTAAGCCAACATCCGCAATCCAAGTTCTGAAATTAGTAGAAGTGTTATTTGTTGGCTGCTGAGTCCAAGCTAAGGGCAGAATCCGGCCGTTGAGAGAGACTTGGCGGCCTTGTTTGATTGTGGCAACTGGTGGTATAGATTGAGTCATTAGTTTTAACTCAGACTTTGCACTATTTTTGGCCACAGGCAAGATGCCTGTGCCACTATCCATCAAGCTATTTGTGGGGTGGGCATCTTGCCCGCCCCCAGAGGCCACAGGCAAGATGCCTGTGCCACTATTTATCAAGCCTTTCTTTGTGGGGTGGGCATCTTGCCCGCCCCCAGAGGCCACAGGCAAGATGCCCCCAGAGGCCACAGGCAAGATGCCTGTGTCACCATTTATCAAGCCTTTCTTTGTGGGGTGGGCTTCTAGCCCGCCCTCAGTCACAGGCAAGATGCCCCCAGAGGCCACAGGCAAGATGCCTGTGCCACTCCGACTCTCTTGGGCTGTTGCAGGTTGATTCCAGACTGAGTACAGAAGGATCGTCGCCAGTACGGGCGAAATCGACACTGACAATATCCAGGGCCAAACACTCGATCGCCTTCTGTTAGCTGCTACTAGCCGTTTTTGTCTAATGTGCATTTTTTTATTCTGGAAACCTAAAACCATTAACCTTCAAAAACGCCTGTCTTATAGCACAACGGTAAAAAATTCTAATTTTATTGGATAATCTTAATTTCTTTGGCTGTGTAGTTGGCTGTAGTTAGTTGCATAATATTAAGGCAGGGTTTAATTAGTTGTGAGCCTCGCTGCTACAACACTACTTGCACCTACTCACGCCCGCGAGCAGGTGTCTTTTATGTCTGGGGCGCTGACGAAAGCAACTAAACACCGCAGTGAACAAAATAAAGCTAAAGTTACTATTTACTGATGTTCGCTGCAAGGCGATCGAGCGGACTCAGGAAAAAACACGCAAAAAACTCGATCGCCCCCAATATATCTAGTTGCTGGGTAGCAATTCCTCAAAGGATCGCTGCTTGTTAACAGCAGCGTATTCTGCCAGAGATCTCCGAAGCGATTCGATCGAGATAATTTAAAATCTCCAAACAGGGTTTCCGCGTTACGTACAGGAAGCATCTACGTAAATTTTTATCGAATCAGCTTGCTATGTGCTGTTTTAAGATTTACTAGACTCCCACCGCTCGGCAGCATTCTCTCTCCGAGCTATAAAAACAAATCAACCACACAATCACAGAAATAACATTCAATCAACATGGGTAACACGATCGATCTAAACAGCAACGTGCATCAAACTGAGCGAGGAACTCCATTTGCCGGCCAAAACTGGTTAGTGGAAGAAAGAGATGCCTGCGGTGTGGGGTTTATTGCCAATCAAAGCGGCGAAGCTACGCACTCACTTATTCAAAAAGCCCTCCCAGCCTTAACTTGTCTGGAACATCGCGGCGGTTGCAGTGCAGACTCCGATTCTGGCGACGGCGCAGGTTTGATGACTGCAATTCCTTGGGAATTGTTGCATACTTGGTTTGCCGAACAGGGAATTGTGCCTCCACCACAGGAAAACTGCGGGGTAGGAATGATGTTTCTGTCTCAAGATGAAAGTCAAGCCAATACCGCGCGGCAGGTGGTTGAGGAAGTTGTGAAAGCACGCGGTTTCACTGTGGTGGGATGGCGGAAAGTTCCCGTTGTACCGTCGGTTTTGGGCCCGCAAGCACGGGAAAATCAACCTCAAATCGAACAAATCATTGTAAGTTCACCAAACTTAGCCGGAGATGAGCTCGACAGACAGTTATTTCTCGCCCGCCGCACGATCGGACACTCGCTATCGGATCGCCCAGGCTTCACCCGCCAAGACTTTTATAGTTGCTCTTTTTCTTCCCGCACGATCGTCTATAAAGGCATGGTGCGATCGGCAATACTCGGAGAATTTTACCTCGATCTGAAAAATCCCGCTTATAAAAGCGCCTTTGCCGTCTATCACCGCCGCTTCAGCACCAACACCATGCCCCGCTGGCACCTAGCCCAACCCATGCGCTTGCTGGGACACAACGGCGAAATTAATACGCTGTTGGGCAATATTACCTGGATGAAAGCGCGACAAGCGAATTTATCTCACCCGAATTGGAGTCAAGCCGACATCGACACCTTCAATCCCATTGTCAACTCCGAAAGCAGCGATTCGGCAAACTTGGACAACGTGATGGAAATGTTGGTGCACTCCGGCCGATCGCCCCTGGAATCGCTGACAATTATGGTGCCCGAAGCCTACAAAAATCAGCCGGATTTGGTTCCCTATCCCGAAATTGTCGATTTTTACGAATATTACAGCGGTATTCAAGAACCTTGGGATGGCCCGGCGCTGTTGGTATTTAGCGATGGCAAGCAAGTAGGTGCTACGCTCGATCGCAACGGTTTGCGTCCAGCCCGCTACTGCATTACTAAAGACGGTTTGGTAATTGTCGCCTCCGAAGCCGGAGTTGTCGATATTCCCGAAGCAGATATCGTCGAAAAAGGCCGCTTGGGGCCCGGACAAATGATTGCAGTGGACTTGCAAACCAAGGAAATTCTCAAAAATTGGCAGCTAAAACAGCGGATTGCGAAGCGCCACCCCTACGGCGAATGGCTCAAACAACACCGCGAAACCTTGCAACCTCAGCCTTTTGCCGAAACCGCAACCCTCGACTCGCAAGCCCTGTTAGCCACCCAAACTGCTTTTGGCTACACCGCCGAAGATTTGGATATGGTAATTGTGGAGATGGCAAGTTCTGGAAAAGAACCGACTTTCTGCATGGGCGATGACATTCCCTTAGCTGTGTTGTCAGAAAAGCCTCAGTTACTTTATAACTATTTCAAACAGCGGTTTGCTCAAGTGACAAATCCGCCGATCGACCCCCTGCGCGAGGGGATGGTGATGTCGCTGACAATGAATATGGGTTTGCGCGGCAATTTACTGCAAGCAACACCGGAAAATGCCAAGCTGCTAAAAATTGATTCCCCCGTACTCAACGACGGTGAACTGTCTTTCTTGAAAGACCAAAAGTCTTTCCCTGCAAAGCAACTGTCAACTCTTTACAAAATTACTTCCGGGCCTGCTGGCTTGCAAAGCGCAGTCGAGCAACTTTGTCAAGATGCTGTGGAGGCAATTCGATCGGGCGCAAGAATTCTGATCTTGAGCGATCGACCATCGCAGGAAAAAGGCGAATCTGCTGCTGTGGGATTGAGTGATGAATGCACTTACATTCCCCCCTTGCTAGCAGTTGGTGCAGTTCACCACCACTTAATTAGCGTCGGGATGCGGATGCAAACTTCGCTGGTTGTGGATACGGCGCAGTGCTGGAGCACTCACCACTTCGCGTGTTTGATTGGTTACGGCGCGATCGCAGTTTGCCCTTACTTGGCACTGGAAAGCGTGCGCGGCTGGTGGTTTGACACCAAAACTCAAAACTTGATGGAACACGGCAAAGTTCCCAAGATTACGGTGACTGAAGCTCAAGCTAAATATCGCACAGCGGTAGAAAACGGCTTGCTGAAAATCATGTCGAAAATGGGGATTTCGCTGCTGTCTAGCTATCAAGGCGCGCAAATCTTTGAGGCGATCGGGATTGGCGCCGATTTGCTCGATTTGGGATTCAAAGGCACTGTGTCTCGAATCGGCGGTTTGAGTATCGCTGAACTTGCTAACGAGGTAATGTCTTTCCACTCTCAGGCTTTCCCAGAATTACTGCTGAAAAAGCTGGAAAACTTCGGCTTCGTGCAGTACCGCCGAGGTGGCGAATATCACATGAACAGCCCGGAAATGGCCAAGGCTTTGCACAAGGCTGTGGCTACATTTAAGGCTGATACTAACGGTAACGGTAACGGGGCCGAAGTCTCTCCCGCCGCGAGCGGGGACGCTCGCACTGAAGCAAAAACGGCTTACGATCATTACGAGGTTTACAAAAAACAGCTAGAAAACCGCCCGGTTACGGCTTTACGAGATTTGCTCGACTTTGCGAGCGATCGCCCTTCCATCCCCATCGAAGAAGTCGAATCTGTAGCAGATGTTGTCAAACGCTTCGCCACCGGCGGAATGTCCCTCGGCGCTTTGTCGCCGGAAGCCCACGAAACACTCGCCATTGCAATGAACCGCATCGGCGGCAAATCCAACTCCGGCGAAGGCGGCGAAGACCCGATTCGATACAATGTGCTGAACGATGTGAGCGCGGCCGGCTTCTCACAAACCCTACCTCACTTAAAAGGTTTGCAGAACGGCGATACAGCCTGTTCGTCAATCAAACAGGTAGCTTCCGGGCGTTTCGGGGTAACTCCTGAGTATCTGATGAGCGCCCAACAAATCGAAATTAAAGTCGCACAAGGTGCGAAACCGGGTGAAGGCGGTCAATTACCGGGGCCGAAAGTGAGCGAGTACATTGCCTATTTGCGCCGATCGAAACCGGGTGTCACTTTGATTTCGCCTCCTCCTCACCACGACATTTATTCGATCGAGGATTTGGCGCAGTTGATTTTTGACTTGCATCAAATCAATCCGAAAGCGGGTGTTTCGGTGAAGTTGGTATCGGAAGTCGGTATCGGCACTGTAGCAGCGGGCGTTGCGAAGGCAAATGCTGATGTGATTCAAATTTCCGGCCACGACGGCGGCACCGGTGCGTCTCCACTTAGTTCGATTAAACACGCAGGTTCTCCGTGGGAACTCGGATTGACCGAAGTTCACCGAGTGCTGATTGAGAACAAGTTGCGCGATCGAGTTTTACTGCGCGTTGACGGCGGCTTCAAAACTGGTTGGGACGTAATTATCGGCGCTTTAATGGGCGGCGAAGAGTACGGTTTCGGCACCGTGGCAATGATTGCCGAAGGCTGCATTATGGCTCGCGTTTGCCACATGAATAGTTGTCCTGTGGGCGTGACAACTCAACAGGAACACTTGCGGAAACGGTTCCCGGGAACACCGGAACACGTGGTTAATTTCTTCTATTTCGTAGCAGAAGAAGTGCGGAGTTTGTTGGCGAAATTGGGTTACAAGTCGATCGCAGATATCATCGGCCGCGCGGATTTGCTGAAAATGCGCGATGGGGTGAAACTAACTAAAACTCAAGCGATTAATTTGGATTGTTTGACGAAGTTACCGGATACTAAGGGCGATCGATCTTTCTTAGTCCACGGCGACATTCACAGCAACGGGCCTGTGTTAGACGACGAATTGTTGGCGGATGTTGAGATTCAAAGTGCGATCGCCAATCACGGCACTGTCAGCAAGAATCTAACATTGGTAAATACCGATCGCACTGTGGGAGCGCGTTTATCAGGTGCGATCGCGCTACAACACGGCAACACCGGCTTTACTGGTGAAATCACCCTCAACTGCACAGGTAACGCGGGCCAAAGCTTCGGCGCGT
Organism: Microcoleus sp. PH2017_28_MFU_U_A; assembly: GCF_020738035.1. Lineage (NCBI taxonomy): Bacteria > Bacillati > Cyanobacteriota > Cyanophyceae > Oscillatoriales > Microcoleaceae > Microcoleus > Microcoleus sp. PH2017_28_MFU_U_A. The sequence continues at coordinate 100,530 of NZ_JAEQCX010000037.1, read as the reverse complement.
TCAATTTGCCGGGGATGACGCTGGTACTGTCTGGCCAAGCTAACGACTACGTTGGTAAGGGGATGCACGGTGGCGAAATTGCGATCAAACCGCCGATTGGTGCGACGTATGATGCAGCCGAAAATGCGATCGTCGGTAACACTTGCTTGTACGGCGCGACGGGCGGAACCCTGTTAGCTGCGGGTAAAGCGGGCGAACGGTTTGCGGTGCGTAACTCAATGGCGAAAGCAGTCATTGAAGGTGCAGGCGATCACTGTTGCGAGTACATGACTGGCGGCGTCATCGTCGTCCTAGGAAAAGTCGGCCGGAACGTCGGCGCTGGAATGACTGGCGGCTTGGGTTATTTCCTCGATGAAGATGGCAATTTCCCGGCGCACGTCAACGGAGAGATTGTGAAGATGCAGCGCGTTTCTACGGCCGCTGGTGAGGCGCAATTGAAGGAGTTGATTGAGATGCAGCGCGATCGAACTAACAGCAAAAAAGCCGCGAAGATTCTCGCAAATTGGTCGGAATATTTGCCGAAGTTCTGGCAAGTTGTGCCGCCAAGTGAGGCGAATTCGCCGGAGGCTTCGGAGCAAAAGATTGCTGTGGAAGTTTAATTTTGCGGCTGGTTAAATAGATGAGGGGTGACGCGAGTTGCCCCTTTTTTGATAATTATTCTGGGTTTTTGAGTTGTAGAGTCGATCGCAACGCTGCGGTGTTATACTAAATGTCAGGTGTAACACCTGTTAATATAAGCAACTTTTAAAGCTATATGAAGACAGGTGTATTACCCGAGGACAAGTGTTTGAAGGTAAAGAGTAGAGATAATGGGTATTAATGTATGCGAGCAAACAAGCAATGCCTTCCAAAAAGCCTGTAATCACCATCCGAGTCAACCCCGAAGAATATGAGGTTTTGCAAGAATGGGCTGATTCCGAGTTCAGAAGTGTGCCCAGCTTAGTGCTGGCATTCGTTCGGAAAACGCTCTTAGAGCGCAAGCAGCAACACCCAGACTATCGAACTCAACAACCTAAATCTAAATGACCTTGCCATTGACACCATTCAAATGAACATTATGGAGATACGATCGTTGTGACCAATTCTCAACCAGAGGAAGTCACCTCAAGCCACTCCGTCACCGAACGATGGCGGTGTTACGCAATGCAGGAAAAATACGGCTGGCGACTGCTACGAATCAAACCGACAAAAGACTCAACCCTCAAATACTCCTGCATATTTGAAGGTGAAACCAGTTTTCCTAACTACATGGATGAAGACGAGGAGGATTAACAAATGGGCAGAAAATACATTATTTTTCGCGCTGACTGGACAGAAGAAGAAGGTGCCGAGAACAGACTTTTAGCTCACACCGGAGGGCTAACCGACATTTTGGCAGAGTATTTTGATTCATCAAATTCACCGATTCCCGAACCTGGTTATCGGCCGCTAGAGTTCCAAACTCTGACAGAATCTAAAGACACCCAAATAGCTGGTGCTGATACTCATTACCGCGTAGGCGACTGGGAAGTAATTAGAGTAGAAGAATACCAGACAGCCATCCCGAACAATGCCTTTGAGGCGATCGTGGTTTGCTACTGCAAATACTCCCCTGTTCAAACACCCTTGATACCGATGCCAAAATCTACGGTTTCAGTTGACTCCTTCGGTTCCGAGGAAAAATATCGGCAGTATCTCGAACAAACAAAGCAAGCAACAGCACTTGTTTAGAAATAATCTCGACTAGGAAGGTATGGAAATTTTCATACCTTTTTTGATTATTTGCGGTTGGCTAAAACAAAAGTGGCGATCGATCTCCCAATTCGTGCCAATTTTGCCTAGAATAGATATAACCTATGAAATAACATCTGTCATGCAAAGTTACACGATCGCAGAAGTCTGTAATCCACAGGCGACAATCTTTATTAATGATGTTTAGAGATGCTTATGCGTGTTGTAAAAATTGACCGAATAATTGCGGCTGTGGCAAGGGTTTACCATCAGCTACGGTCGATTCAGTGAGAAGTTCCAAAACCTCGCGGGCATTTTTTAATGCGTCTTCGTAAGTATCCCCGTGGGTATGACAATAGTCTCCCCATTCGGGAAAACTAACGACATAGCAGCTATCCTCATCTGACCACTGAATAATAATTGTATAATGACTGTTCATTTAAGTTATGCGTAGGCAGGAAGTGGCTCATAAACGAGTTGAATTAGTTTTTCTGAGGGAACAGTTTCCATTGCATAGGTATTACCTTGAGCATCCGCAAAATCCACTAAATAAGCGCGATCGTCAAAGCTCATCAGAATCGTGCCAACTTGTCCAGGTCGGAGCAAAATTGGCTGAGAGGTTTCTTTATGAATTGCCTGAATTTCTGCGATCAAGGCAACAACATCATACTCGTGTAACGTCATTATAGTATCCTCACTTATTGACAGGATAGGTATTAGTGAGCCTGGGAAAGTCTTCATCGGTGCGAATCATCCAACATGACAGCACCCAAGAGCTTCCAGTTTCTGTAGTCATAAAAAATTTGACATCATACTGGGTTCCATAGTTGTCTGTTTTATAAATTTCTGCCTCTTTATTGACCGCAGATTCTAGTAGAGCTACTTCTAAAATAGCTTTATTTTCTAGTGTAATTCCCAATCGATTTCTAAACAGGATGGCTTTATCTTTTCCTTTGGGATGCTGCATATTTAGTGAGTATCGCTCAAGCTTGTCGCCAAGCAGTGCTTTCTCTCCGTTGGGTAGTTTCATCTGTTGAAATGGTATAAGTCACTTGGCTGGACATGAATCAAGCTGGCGTCTCCTCCATTTTTCATTTTTCATTCTCAATTTTTAATTGTAACGCCTCACATTCCACCGCCAACGAAATACCCAACTCTGTCGCCAGCGCTAACGCTTGCTGACAATACTGCCGCGCCATCTCAACCTCGCCCAAGCCTTGATGCAGTTCTGCCAAATTTTTCAGGACTTCAGCTTTACCTGCTAAATCACAAATCTCACAAAAAATTACCAATGCCACGTGCAAATTTTTCAGCGCATCTGAATACTGCTCTAGTTTAATTTGAGAGTTTCCCAAATTGCATAGGGCACCACCTTCTCCGCGACGATCACTAATATCATGAGCAATAGTTAGCCATTGCTGAGTGTAGTTAACTGCCTGCTGATATTTGGCTAGAGCATGATAGACAAGCCCTAAGTTTCCCAGGGCATTACCTTCTCCTCGACGATCACCGATGCTATGCTTGATCATCAAAGATTGCTCAGTGTGGTCAATCGCTTGCTGATACTTACCTAGACAATGATAAGCAAGTCCTAGCCCGCCCAAGGCATTACTTTCTCCTCGGTAATCGCCAATCTTACGGGAAATCGTCAACCATTGTTGAGCATACTCAATCGCTTGTTGATAATCGCCCAACCTACGGCAAGTGAGTCCTAATCCACCCAAGGCGTTACCTTCTCCCAAAAAATCGTTAACTTTACGAGCTATTGTTAGACTTTGTTGATAAAAATATATTGCCTGAGAGTATTTAGACATATGAAAATTGTAATTTCCTAGCATTAGGTAACAAGTTATATCTGTGTCAGGAGTTACTTTGTTGAGTAGTTTCAGGCATGATTTTTCTCCATCTTTGTAGTAGCTCCAAAACTCTAGTTGTCTAGGAATATGAACTTTTGAAAAAAATTCTAAAGGTGTTAAGAGAATTTTTCTAGCCTCTTCCCAATTTCTGATTTCGCAGTAATGGTCAAACGCTTCCAGATAACCACGCACGGTTTCCAATTTGGGTGCATTAGGTGAAGGTTTGTAGGCAGTCAGCCATAGATCGGCTGCTTGACGTTCGGCAGATGTCCAGACCACTGTATCGGCTTTCAGCAGCTCGTAGGCGACGGAGCAAATCAAATTGTGTTGGCGAATATCAGTGCCTTCTTTTTCAATCAAAGCCCGATCGCCCAAAACTCGATAAGCCACTTTTTGCTGTTGAGACGATCGATCGCCAATCATCGCCAACCAAAACTTTTTCGGAACCGGGCGACGAAACACCGCACTGCGACAGAGTAAATCCAGAGCATCCGCAGGGAGTTGTTCTAAGGATTTCTTGATGCGTTCTCGGACTTTGCGATCGAGGGCTTCGTTGTATTCCGTTTCATCCAAGCGAGTCGCTTGTAGTTCCCTCGCAACTTGCTCAAATTCTGGTTGATAAATTTGCCAATAGCCGGAAACATTGCCTGCAAATTCCTGCAAAATATCTTCAGCAATCACCTTCAAAACCAGCGGATGACCTTCATATATCTTGGCGATGCGGGTGAGGATATCTTGGTTAGAAGGTTCGACAATGACGCCGCGTTTGGCAAAGAATTCCAGTTGTTCTAGCTGCAACAGCCCATTCAGTCGGTATTCTGCCCAAGTATTCGGGTAGCGATCGCTAAATTCAACCAGTGCTGTAGGAAGCGCTTGCGCCGTCAATACCAAGTGGCTGACAAGACCTGACTCGGTAAGGAAACGCTGAAGAAAAGTTGCCCAATAAGTATCAACAAATTCATTCGGTTGTTCGGGATTGAGCAAGCGTTCCAACGAATCTATTTGAATCCAGTACGAATGAGATTGCAGCTTTTGCAAGAGTCGTTTGGCTAGCCGATCGGGATTATTTCGTTCCTGGGGATCGAGTTCGCGATCGCCCAATTTAGCTAATAATTCAGCAACAACAGAGGCAAAATCTGGGCTTTGTCCCTCCAAAATTTCCAGATAAATCCATTCAAACGATCGCTCTTTCTCCCAGGTTTTACTAGCTAGACATTCTCCCAGCGTCGTTTTGCCAATCCCAGAAATACCCTTAATCCACAACAACCGAGTCTGTCCTTGCAATTTGGGCAGAAGTTCTTCAACGATCGATTCACGCCCCACCCAAGTTTGCGGATTGTAGGTCGAAAAATTAGGAAAGAGGAGAGATTCAGAACTAGGAGGGGAAATGCGATCGGTATTTGCAGAAATTAGGTCAGGCTGATACTGGGCGCAGAGAGCGATAAGCTGTGGTAACTTTCGCTCACCACTCCTTGGATCGTCTGCTTCATTTTGAAATACCTCAATCTTAAAATCCTTGTAAAGTTGTCGTCGGTGCTGAGTCAGAGCATCTTCACTCACTCCCACATCCGCCATGATTTTTTCGCGGGTGTCACCTCTCAGAATTCCTAAGAGGACTTGTTTACGTTTTGTTGGCAGATTATCAAACACTTCCAGGAATTTTTCTCGTCTCATCACAACTTTCCCCCCAAACTGAGAATTTTCTCACTACCCATATTATGAGATATCAAACCCAGAAACTGTATGAATAACAGCTCAAAACATACAGGAGTCAAGGCAATGTCTTATCAACATTCATCCAATAGTGCCAACCAAAGCGTTCCTTCCATTGTGACCATCGACACTCTGCCCATTATCGAGCATGGCGAATCACCGACGGCAATTATTCTGTCGATCGCGATTCTGAGTTCGACACTGATCGGCAGCATCACCGGATTAGTGCGCGTCATTTTAATGACCAAACCTCGCCGTTAGACTGAATTGAGCGATCGTATTTCTAGAAAAGTGCGATCGCTCATAGTTTAATTAAAAAAAATTAGAAAGACAAGTAACAATCGCAGTTTCAATAACTACGGTAGCGGGCGTTGACGAATTTGATCGCGCTCCACCACCGTAAACCATTCCTCAAATTGCAATCCTTCGATCTGTAATAAATTTAACAATATTGATGCTGGTTCTTCCGGTGTGTGAGGACGAAACCGTAAATAAATGACACCTCTTGGCGATCGCATCCGCAAGCGATAAATGAGTTCACCGTAATCGCGATCGAACGTCAAAATCACCCGTTGCTCATCCGTCGCACGAGCCAAAACATCCGCATCCTCAATTCGGGCGAGAATCCTCGGTAACAGAAGCGACTTCCAGATCCGCTTGTCGTAGCAGTCGTACACTCTGAAGAGGAAAGTTTTCATTTGCCAGAAACCGCATTAACTTGCCTCAGCAAAGAGTAGAGGCGTGTAAAATACGTCTTCTTTGAGGCATTCCGCAGCGAAGGCAAATACAGCTTGGATAGATTCATGATTAAGCGTTGGGTAGTTTTCTAGAACTTGTTGCTCAGTCCAACCTTCTGAAAATAGCCCTAAAACGAACTCCACGGATATTCGTGTCCCCTTAATTACAGGCTTTCCAAGCAGAATTTTAGGATTTGAGTGAATGTATGTTTTCCAGTTCATAGCCAGCTTGCCTCTACGGAGTCTGCATCTATTTTGAAACGTTTCTCTCTAGCTTACTTCATTTATCGTCTCAAATTCACGCCGCGATCGAATTGTGCGATCGGCACTTCCAGCTCAATACTCTCTAAAGTATTATTTGTAGGCTAGGCGCAGGCAGGAAGTGTCTCATAAACGAGTTCCATGAGTTGTTCTGAAGCAACGGTATCAGAGATTATGACGTGAGACTTCTGCTGTTTGAGCTAAAAATTCTTGATAAGCCGATTCATCTCCAAAAGAGTCGATCGACACCTGAGCGTTTGGCATCGGTATCAGCGGAGTTTCGACGGGGACATATTTGCAGTATCCAACTACAATCATCTCAAATTCGTTATTAGGTATTGCTGTCGGGTACTCTTCCACCCTCACCACTTCCCAGTCTCCTGTACGGTAGTGGGTGCTAGAAGCGGAACCGTCAGCGCTGTGAAACTCCAGCAATCTGTACCCTTAAAAATGCAATCCCGCTTGAGAAGCGAACTCAAGCCAACTACTGTAAAGCAGAGCTAGCTCTCATTTACTTTGCATATCGTAATTATCAAGAAAACCTATACTTTTTCTTGATGGCTTTGTGCTGCTCCCCATCCGTTTAACATCAATACTTAAATACATATGAGCTTATCTGCACTCCGCGAAAACTTTTGTTACAATATGTAAGCTGTTACAAATCGTAACTTATGCTGGTTTCTATTTTAATAATTGACGTTGCCCTCGTTGCCTGGTCATTGCATCTAATGCAAGAGGCGATCGCGCAACGAGAATTTTCACTAATCCTAGCCGGCACCCTAGTTGCGGTTTCAGCCGCAGCCCTGGTAGTCGTCTACTTCCTCATGGGGTCTTGTTTGAGCCATTTAACCGAAATATCCCAGCACACCTACTAAATCGTAGTAGCGATCGACAATTGTCAAAAAGCGAGGATTTTTTTTGAAAAAAAAGCCAAAAGCCTTGCCCATCCAAGGCTCCAAACTATTTTTTCAAAAAGGCTTGACAAATATCGGTCAGTTAAGGCATGATTGAGAGCGCGAAAAGAAAGGGGAATTAGCTCAGTTGGTAGAGCACTACAATGGCATTGTAGGGGTCAGCGGTTCGAGCCCGCTATTCTCCATAAGTCAAGATTAGAGGGCGGTTGAAACCGCGTCTACACAAACGAAGTCCGCCTCCGCGGACTGAAGAGAATAACATAATCTTCACAGCGTATTCTTCAACGCACTTGGAGTGGGTTTTGTCTGTATACACGCGGTTTCAACCGCGAGCGTATTCTTAAATTCGATCGCACCACACACCACAAAAACCAACTTTCCCCTAAAATCAAAACAGTCTACCCGCAACCAACAAAGCGCTACCTGTGGCAAACTCAACTGAACCCAACAATCCAGAGATAACGAGTCAGCTTGCGCGATCGCCTCTGTACGAACTATCATTGCAGCTCAAAGGTCGAATGGTGCCCTTTTCCGGGTGGGAGATGGCCGTGCAGTACGCAGGTATCACCAGCGAACACCAAGCAGTACGCCAGCAAGCAGGAATGTTCGACATTTCCCACATGGGAAAATTCTGTTTGAGAGGGAAACAGGTAATAGAAAAATTTCAACCCTTAGTACCGTCAGACTTAAGTCGGTTGCAACCAGGACAAGCTCAATATACAGTCTTATTAAATGACAAAGGCTGCATCCTAGACGACATTATTTTCTACTGCCAAGAACCCGATGGAACCACGGGCGAAGAACGTGCAGCAATCATTGTCAATGCCGCCACTCGCATCACAGACAAAGCCTGGATTCTCACCCACTTAGACTTAAGCGAACTTATTTTTACCGACATCTCGGAAGACCAAGTTTTAATTGCAATTCAAGGCCCGGAAGCTGTTAACTGTCTCCAGCCTTTTGTCGAAGATAACCTCGCACCAATTAAAGCTTTCGGACACTTAGAAACTAAGTTGTTGGGACAGCCGAGTTTTATCGCCAGAACAGGTTATACTGGCGAAGATGGATTTGAAATCATGGTGGATACAGAAACCGGAAAACAAGTCTGGCAAAAATTCCTAGATGCTGGCGTTGTTCCCTGCGGTTTGGGTGCGAGAGATACTTTGCGTTTAGAAGCAGCAATGGCACTTTACGGTCAAGATATCGATGACAATACTACACCTTTAGAGGCTGGATTGGGTTGGGTAATTCACCTCGATAGCAAAGGCGATTTTATTGGGCGCGAGGTTTTGGAACAGCAGAAAGCTACGGGAGTATCGAAACGGTTGGTAGGGTTGGAAATGCAGGGGCGGCATATTGCGCGCCATGGCTATCCGGTAATAGTTGCAGGGGAAAAAGTAGGAGAAGTTACTAGCGGTACATTATCGCCTACTTTGAATCGGGCGGTAGCCCTCGCGGTTGTTCCGGCAAAATTAGGTAAAATTGGCCAGCAGTTAGAAGTTGAGATTCGCGGGAAAAATTACCCGGCTACAGTGGTGAAAAAGCCATTTTATCGATCGCCAAATCGCCCAAATTAAATAAGGTTCGATCGGGTGAATGTCAAAGTCAAAAAATAGACTCAACCCGATGGTTTTAAGTGCTTCGAGGGCGAAATTGGATGCTTCGGTGGTTGATTTGATTTGTTTGACACACTCAAGTGCGATCGAGGATTACAAAAAAGGTTGAATTCTATGTCACAAGCCGAAAAAAATGAGGTTGAGTTAGTTTCTGCCGTGGGTATCGATTATAGCAAATTGCGAGATTTAGTGGCAGCTAACAAGTGGGAAGAAGCCGATCGAGAAACCCTGAGAGTGATGTTGAAGGTGGCGGGTACGAAACAAGAATGGCTGGATACAGAAAGTATTGAAAAATTCCCCTGCGAGGACTTGCGTACCATTGACCAACTTTGGGTAAAATATTCTAAAGGTCACTTCGGCTTTAGCGTGCAGAAGCTTATTTATCAAAGTCTGGGGGGAACCAGTGGATATAATAGCGAAGTTTGGGGCAGGTTTGGCGATCGTGTGGGTTGGAGACAAAAGAATCAATGGGTCTACTACGAAGACATCACTTTTTCAGAGAAAGCACCTGAAGCTCAGCTTCCAGTTTTAGATTGTTGGAATATTTGGGGGATTTGTTGGTGGTTTGATGGAGAGAGGGGAAGGGAGTGGGTGTCTATTCTCTCGCGTCGAGACTTGTAGAGTTTAGCATTTAGGCATTTCAGGGTAATTGGGAATTGGGAATTGGTAAATTCATCGCAAGAAATATTTTTCCACTCTCCCCTCTCCCCCTCTCCCCCTCTCCGAATTCTCTCCCTCTCCTCTTTGTTCGAGTGCCGATTTGCGGGCGTTGGTCTAAAATCAATACAGTCGTCCTCTGCTGCCTTGCTTTCGGCAAGATTTAAGCATACTTACCCTGCAACCTCATAATAATCCTTGTGCCTAACGCTTCCCAGAACCGCCAAGAGCTGGATCTGAAGACCATATTTCCATTTGAGCTAGATAACTTTCAGAGAGACGCGATCGCCGCCCTCGATGCAGGTAAATCCGTTGTCGTGTGTGCTCCCACGGGCTCAGGGAAAACTTTAATCGGCGAATACGCCATCCATCAAGCACTATCCAGAGGGCGGCGCGTCTTCTACACCACTCCCCTCAAAGCTCTCTCCAACCAAAAGCTGCGGGACTTCCGTCATCAATTTGGAGACGAGATGGTAGGTTTGCTGACGGGCGACATCTCCTTCAATCGAGATGCGCCGATTTTGGTGATGACTACCGAAATATTTCGGAATATGCTCTACGGTACGCCGATCGGCGCTGTCGGTGCTTCCCTCACCGGAGTCGAAACCGTGGTGCTCGACGAGTGTCACTACATGAACGATCGCCAGCGGGGTACAGTCTGGGAAGAATCAATCATCTATTGTTCCAGCGAAATTCAACTCCTCGCCCTCTCAGCAACCGTTGCTAATAGCGACCAACTTACAGACTGGATTAACAAAGTCCACGGGCCCACAGAGCTTGTCTACTCAGACTTTCGGCCAGTGCCGCTACAATTCCACTTCGCCAATCAAAAAGGGATATTTCCCCTGCTAGACGAAACCGGCAAAAGAGCTAATCCGCGATTAGTCCCCAAAAAGAAGCAGCAAAAAGCAGAAAGAGGTAGCATTCCGACTCCCAGTTTGACCGATGTTTTGTCTCGGTTGGACGATCGCGATATGCTACCAGCAATTTACTTCATCTTCAGCCGTCGCGGGTGCGACCAAGCAGTAGCAGAAGTAGGCAATTTCTCCCTAGTTAACGCAGCCGAAACAGCCGAACTCAAACGCATTATTGACGATTTTTTACAGCGCAACCCAGAAGCAGAACGTTTCGGTCAAAAAGAAGCACTTTTAAAAGGCATCGCCGCCCACCACGCAGGCATTTTGCCCGCCTGGAAAGGTTTAGTAGAAGAACTTTTTGGCAGAGGTTTGATTAAAGTCGTATTTGCCACCGAAACCCTCGCAGCCGGGATCAATATGCCCGCCCGCACCACCGTCATTTCCACCCTGTCCAAACGCACCGACAAGGGACACCGACTGCTAAACGCTTCAGAATTCCTACAAATGGCCGGTCGGGCAGGTCGCCGGGGCATGGATGAGCTGGGGCACGTGGTCGCAGTTCAGACCCGCTTTGAAGGCGCAAAGGAAGCCTCCTATTTGGCAACAGCCAAAGCCGACCCCCTTGCCAGTCAGTTTACGCCCAGCTACGGCATGGTGCTGAATTTGCTGCAAACTCACACGCTTGAGGAAGCTCAAGAGTTGGTAGAACGCAGTTTTGGTCAATACCTTTCTACCTTGTACTTGCAGCCGCAGCAATCAGAATTAGATCGGTTGCAAACAGAATTAGCGGTGCTCGAAGAGTCCCTGGCTGCCGGAGGTAATGTCTCTACCCTGGAAAAACAACTCGCCCATTACGAAAAATTGCAGGGAAGGCTCAAAGAAGACAAACGTTTGCTGAAAACTCTATTGCAGCAAGCAGAAGAAACGCGAATTAAGGAGATGTCGGTAGCTGTAGCTTTTGCAGTGCTAGGGACGGTTCTGAGTCTGAAGGGCAAACACGTCCCGACAGCCAAACGATCGCACACAACCCCAGTCCCCGCCGTACTGGTTGCCAAAATCCCAGGTTCCGGCCAAGCACCTAATTTGGTATGTTTGGGCAAAGACAACCGCTGGTATATCGTCGCGATTAGCGATGTCGCCACCCTCCACGCCCAACTACCCCGCTTGAGTGTCGCAGATGGCTTAAACCCGCCTCCGGAATTGACACTGAGACTCGGCCAGTGTCGCTTGGGAAGTGAAGAAACTGTGGCAATTGCTCAATCGATCCCAGAATTGCCCGCACCGGAACCGAGCCCAGAGGCGATCGAGCAACAGCAGAAAATCGCCGCCCTAGAAGATAAACTAGAAACTCACCCAGTTCTCGAATGGGGCAATCCCGGTACTTTGCTCAAGCGCCAGCGCCGCGGCGAAGAATTGAAAAAAGAAATCCGCAAAGCCGAACAAGACTTAGAAAAGCAGCGAGCTCGCTACTGGGAGCAATTTCTCAATTTAATTGACATCTTGCTAAATTTCGGTTGTTTGGAAAGAGTAATTTCCCCAGATGGGAACCGAGATGACTCCTCCGACAGGTTAGTACCCACAATCTTGGGCCAAGCCTGCGCCGCCATTCGCGGCGACAATGAACTGTGGCTGGGTTTGTCCCTAATGTCTGCGGAGTTTGACGAACTCGACCCCCACCACCTCGCTGCTGCTTGCGCGGCCTTGGTTACAGAAGTTTCTCGGCCTGACAGTTGGACTCATTACTCGCTGTCGCCGGAAGTTTTGGCACCTTTGGACAATCTGCAAAAAGGGCTGCGCCGCCGATTGTTTCAAGTACAGTACCGCCACGAAGCTGCGATCCCGATTTGGCTGGAACGGGATATCGTGACTTTGGTGGAACAGTGGGCTCTGGGCGTGGAATGGCTGGAACTGATTAGTCACACGAGTTTGGATGAAGGGGATGTGGTGCGGATTTTGCGCCGGACTTTGGATTTCTTGTCTCAGATTCCTCATGTTCCTCACGTGTCGGATTCTTTGCGGAAGAATGCTTGTCGGGCGATGCAGTTGATCGATCGATTCCCGGTAAATGAAGCGGCAACTCAGTAAGGATCGCGAATTAAATAATTTACACATATTTGTGGGATGGGCGTCCCGCCCGTCCCACAAGAACAATAAAAATTGTAAGTTATTTAATTCTCATTCCTAAGGTTCGATCGTTCGGGAGCATCTCAGTCTTGCATTTATTATAGTGCGAGCGTCCCCGCTCGCGTATTGTACAATACGCGAGCGGGGACGCTCGCACTCAAAGAAAAAATGCTTTTTACAAAAATGAGATGCTCCCGATCGTTCGGAATGCGAGTCCTTCATAAATGCGGACTAAAGTCCTCACTACCAACCTTTTTTATGGCGATCGTTCGATCGCACCCGAGATCGGTTCGCTCGAATTCGATCCCATTGCAGGCGGGCGATCGCATATTTTCCTGATTTAGGTTGCATGACCTGATAAAAAATTGTATTGTGCGAGTTAATTGCTCGAAATTGTTATTGAAATTTTCCTAAGTGGTGTGGTGGGTAATTCTCGTGTCAATGCAACAAATCAAAAAGCCCGATAGAAATCCAAAAATTCGCTTTTTCACTTTCTTGCAAAGAGTCTTCATTGGCACTCTAGCGAGTACATTACTCAATCTCTCCATCCTATTTCCCTCTCCCAGTTTTGCGGAAGTAGTTCTGGGAGTTGTTCGCAGTTCCGAGAATTCCCCCGACTGGGTGAAGATTACCACGCGCCTCTGGGAAAGCGGCATTGCTTACAAACCAATCAATCTCGAAGACATCAAAAATTTGGCGGATTTAGCAGGCGTTAATGTGCTGTTTTTGCCCAATATTGAAACTTTGACTCCGGCACAAATTAAAGTTTTAGAAGCTTGGACAAAACAGGGCGGCCGCTTGATTGCTTCGGGCCCAGTCGGCCGCAGTTCCCCAGCCTTAGTACGTCAATCTTTACGATCGCTCCTCGGGGCCTATTGGGCTTTTCCGTTGACTCAGCGGGGGGCGGTGCAACCGCGCACCCGCTGCCGCGATCTCGCTTGTACCAGTTCAAGCAACTGGGTTCCCCCAGAACAAAAAAATGCCTCTGTTCAAGGCGGCGTCTTGATTCCCGCCGACGCGAACAGTCAAACCATCGCTACCTGGAAAGATAGTTCCGGTTCCTCCGCTGCGATCGCCACCGATCGCGCTACCTATCTCGGCTGGCGCTGGGGTAGCGACGGTTCCCCAAATATAGACACGGCTTGGCTGCGGGCCTCGATCGCCCGCTGGGGAGGAACTGTGGGTAGGCCTGTCGAGCCGCCAACAGCAGCCGCACCACCGCTGCCAAATCCCCCCTCCAGGGTCACGAGAAATACCCCCAGTTCGCCGCGCAATACTCCGCTGAGCCGACTTTCTCCTTCTCCCCCCCTTCCAGATCCCGTACCTGCAACTTTTACAGACCCTTCGGATCAGTCGGCGCCGGCGGGTTTGGACGTGCAGATAAATTCCAATAAGCCGATCGTCAGCATTGAAGCCTACTTGATGCGCCAAGAACTCACCAACCTCCTCGGCAGGTTTGAAAGCGCCCTGACAGCAGCTAATTCAGGCAATACCGCCGTCAATCTCAATGCTGCTATCCCCCCTCAATTGGTGGCGTCAAGCAACAGTGTCGGTGGGCCGCAGGCGAGTCGCCCGTTGGTTTTACCAGCAGCAACCACAGGGGCGATCGCCAAGGCCCGTCAGGTTTTGCAAAATTTTGACCAACTCCTGCAAGAGCAAAAATACGCTGAGATCAGGCAGCAGTGGGTGCAAGCGCGCCAGTTGCTCTGGCAAAATTACCCCCAGGAAGGGCAGCGCATTGGGGCGGAAATTCGCGCCGTTTGGCTCGATCGCGGTACGATCGTCGCAGCGCGATCGGAACAGGGTTTAGCCGCTGTGTTCGATCGACTTGCCGCCGCCGGGATCAATACCGTTTTCTTTGAAACTTTAAATGCCGGATATCCGATTTATCCCAGTCAAGTTGCACCGCAACAAAACCCCCTCACAGTTGGCTGGGATCCTCTGGAATCTGCGGTTAAATTAGCCCACGAGCGAGGCATGGAACTGCACGCTTGGATTTGGACTTTTGCCACGGGCAATAAACGCCACAATACTTTAATTGGCAAACCTGGTTCTTATCCAGGCCCGGTACTTTCGGCCTATCCAAATTGGGCAAATATTGACAATAAAGGACGCACGCAAAACCCTAACGATGGTAAATTTTATCTCGATCCTGCAAACCCGGAAGCGCGGAATTATTTACTAAAAATTATCAGCGAAATTACCAGCAAATACAAAGTAGATGGTGTGCAATTAGACTACATTCGCTATCCTTTTCAAGATGACAATGCAGGTTTTGTCTACGGCTACGGTGCAGCAGCAAGGCAGCAATTTAAACAGTTAACTGGTACCGATCCGGTGAATATTTCGCCGAGTTCTGGCAATTTGTGGCGGCAGTGGGTTGAGTTTAAAACCAATCAAATTAATAGTTTTGTAGCTGAAGTATCTCAGCTTTTGCGGCAGAATTATCCGCGCACTATTCTGTCAGTGGCGGTGTTTCCCCACCCCGAAAGTCAGCGGATTTACAAAATTCAGCAAAATTGGGAAGTTTGGGCCCGTCAGGGGATTGTAGACTTGATTGTGCCGATGACTTATGCTTTGGATACGAACCGACTTCAGCGCATAACTGAACCGCTAGCAAAGGAACAAATGCTCGGTTCGGCTTTGATTTCTCCCTCGGTTAAGTTGTTGACACTCCCGGAAGTTGTGGCGATCGACCAAATTCAAGCTTTGCGCGATTTGCCGACTGGGGGCTATGCTATTTTTGCGGTGGAAAGTATCAGCAGCGGGATGCAGGGCTTTTTTAACCGCACTCAAGGGCGAGCGGTGCGATCCTCTACGAGGGCTTCGCTAACGACTTCTGCTTCCGAACCAATTCCTTACCGCCAGCCCTTTGCAGCAGCAGCTTCGCGCTATACTGCTCTCAAGCAGGAATGGAGTTTTTTGTTGGCTAACAATCAGTTGCGGGTGTCGGAATCTGAACTGAAAGTTCTCAAAAGTCGATCGGAGGAATTGGGGGTCGCCTTGAGCAGATTGGCTGCAAGTCCTTCTGCCGAAAGCTTAACAACTGCTAAAAGATTGTTGGCGAGTTTTGAAGCTCAATTTCAATCTACGATGCGCTTGCATTCTGGGGAAAATAGCTATCAGGTGCAAACTTGGCAAAATCGTTTGGAAAGCTTGGATATGTTGTTGCGTTACGGCGAAAGGGTGGAGTTGAATCGCAGGTAAATACAGGTGTTTCGGGTGCCGGTGGCTGCGGATAGTGCGATCGTACTCAATCACCTGAATCAGTAGTTGCCCAAAAACTGTCTGCTGAAATACGCTATGGTAATTAAAATTAATACCTTAGACAGTTGTCAGTAAGGACAATCTCTGCACTGCACTTATAGCAATCTGCATTGCCTGCAATCAGTAAGTAAGTCATCGAAAAAAAAACCAGATTATCTTGTAAGGGCGGGTGCCGGTTAAAATTTTATGATAGAAGCGAGTAGAGTCGCCCTCTCACTCGCCCAACTCTTGTAATGTTTATTAGTAACCACCTACTGAGGCGGTGGAAATCCCTATTGCCTGTCCGAAGACAGGAAGGCCAGCAATCGCGATCGCCAACAGCCGGCATTGCTTCGCGCTCTCAAATCCGGTTAAAAAACTCTAATTAATACCAATCATGAAAAACATTGCTACTACGGAAATTAGAGGCTATCATCTGTTGTAGGGAAACGGCATTGCCGTATCCGGCATAGAGTTATGCAAATGAAAGATAATTTTTATATAATTAATCATTGTAGCAAGACTTTTTCAAATTGGTATAAGTTTGTAGTCACGAGGGAAGTCCTCAAAACTCTCAAAAGGCGATCGCCAACACTTTTATGATGAGTCAGGAACCGGATTTGAGACAACTCCCTCCTGTATCGCTCCAAGACTTTAAGATCTACTAATTTCCACGACCAATTTCAATTATTTTTAGGATGAATATGTTTCCTAAACCGCTGAATCGCTTTGCTACCAAAATTATCGGCAAAGCTCCATTACAAACTGTGCTCGTGCTTCCTTTTTTAGTGCAAATTGTTGGCACAGTAGGAGTTGTAGGTTGGCTGTCGTTCCAAAACGGTCAGCGGGCGGTTAACGATGTGGCCGCTCAGTTGCGGGGAGAAATTAGCGCTCGCATCAAAGACCGCATTGAAAATTATATGTCAATTCCCCACATTGTCAATCACCTGAACGTTCAAGGCGTAAAATTGGGGCAGTTGAACCTAGAAGACAAACAAAAACTCGAACTTCATTTCCTCGAACAAATTCAATATTTTGATTCAATCAGCATCATTTATACAGGCAAAGAAAATGGAGACCACTCAGGAGCAATCCGCACTAAAGATCGGATTCTGATATCTGCTGCTGACAGATCGACTGGCAATAAATTAGCTCGATATACTGCTGACCCTCAAGGAAAACGCGTTAAATTAATCGAAATTTCTCCCGAAAAATACGACCCGCGAGTTCGTCCTTGGTACATAGCAGCGGCGCTAGCCAAAAAGCCTGTTTGGACTCCAATTTATACAGACTTCTTGACCAGAGAACTGGCAATTACTGCTTCTTTGCCTATCTACGACAATGATGGTAAGCTGTTAGGAGTAGCTGGCAGCGATTTGCTGTTTTCCAAAATCAAAGAATTTCTCGTCAGCCTCAAAATTGGCAAGTCGGGACAAACTTTTGTGATGGAGCGATCGGGGATGTTAATTGCCACTTCAAAGCCGGGTAAAGAATTTGCAGTACAAGGTAAAGAAGCAAAACGCATCAAAGCTTCAGCCAGCGAAAATCCGGTAATTCGCCAAACTGCACAGCATTTAGATAAATTCTACCAAAGCTTAGCTAAAATCAATAATTCTCAACAGCTTACCTTTGATGTTGACGGTCAGCGAAATTTTATTCAGGTAACTCCTTTTCAAGACGATCGAGGGTTGGATTGGCTGATTGTGGTAGTTGTACCCGAGTCAGACTTTATGCAGCAAATTAATGCCAATACCCGCACCACTTTTTTGCTGTCCGTTGCAGCTTTGATTGGGGCGACCATTCTTGGGATTCTGACTGCTAAATGGGTGGTGCGGCCGATTTTAAAATTGAATGCGGCGGCGAAAGCTTTGGCACGCAATGAATGGGATACAAAGCTCGCTTTGAATCGCGAAGATGAACTCGGAGAACTTGCCGCTGCTTTCAACAGCATGGCAGAGCAATTGCAGCATTCATTTACTTCGCTCTCGGAAAGCGAAAACCGAGTCAAACAATTTCTCGATGCAGTACCGCTAGGCATTTTTATTGTCGAAAAAAATGGTAAACCTCACTACATTAATCCTATAGGAGAGCAACTTTTTGGTCAAGGAATCATAGCAGCAGATGCCGAAAATTTGCGCCAAGCTTACAAAGTTTATTTAGCTGGAACCCAGGAAATTTACCCGGCGGAACACGACCCTATTTTAAATGCTTTGCAGGGCAAAAGTGTCACTGTCGATGACATGGAAATCTGCTCCCGTGACAAAACTGTTCCCCTACAAGTTTGGGGAACTCCTATTTACGACGCCCAAGGACATATTATCTATGGGATGTGCGCCTTTCAAGATATTACGGAACGCAAACAAGCGGAGCAACTGTTAAAAGAATACAACCAAAACTTAGCAGTCCAAGTTGCAGAACGTACCGCCGCTCTTGCCAAGGCAAAAGAAAAGTTTTCTAAAGCTTTTCGTTCTAGTCCAAATGCAATTACGATCACGAGAATCAGTGACGGTCGCCACATAGAAGTTAATGAAAGCTTTTGCCGGATGATTGGCTACACGCACGACCAGATTATTGGTAAAACAGCCGTAGATCTAAATTTTTGGGCGAGTCTAGGAGAGCGCGATCGCATGATTCAAATGTTAAGAAACCAGACAGCCCTTCACAATTACGAGCTGAGATTTCGCAAAAAAAACGGTACAGAAAGAACGGCCCTGCTGTCTATTGAAACCATCGATATTGAGGGAGAAGCTTGTTTTCTCTCGATTTCGAGCGATATTACCGATCGCCAAAAAGCAGAAACCGCCCTCCGCGAAGCAGAAGAAAAATATCGCAACATTTATGAAAATGCTTTGAATGGCATTTTTCAAACTGCTGCTGACGGGACATACCTCAGCGCCAACCCCGCTTTAGCTGAACTCTACGGTTACGAATCGCCCGCAGAATTAATCGCAGCACAGCCGAATTTCAAGAACCAGCTTTACGTGAAACCCAACCGCCGCAGCGAATTTGTAGCGCTGATCGACGAGTACGGGATACTGTCTAACTTTGAATCGGAAATTTACCGCAAAGATGGTAGCATCATCTGGATTTCCGAAAATTGTCGGGCCGTGTGCGATCCCGCAGGAAATCTACTTTATCACGAAGGTTTTATTAAAGATATTACGGATAGCAAAGAAGCACAAATCAAAATGGAGCAGGCGAAAGAAGCCGCCGAAGCAGCCAACAAAGCTAAAAGTACGTTTCTCGCCAATATGAGCCACGAATTGCGATCGCCCCTGAACGCAGTCATCGGCTTTGCTCAAGTCATGATCCGCAGTAAAAATTTGTCTCCCGAAAATCAAGAAGATGTCGGGATTATCCTGCGGAGCGGCGAGCATTTGCTGACGTTAATTAACCAAGTTTTAGACTTGTCAAAAATTGAAGCTGGACGCACTACCATTAATGAAAAAAGCTTCGATTTATATCGAATCCTCGATGATTTAGAAGATATGTTTGCTCTCAAAGCTGAGGAAAAAGGCTTGCAATTAATCTTCGATCGAGATGCAGAAGTTCCCCATTACATTTCCACCGATGAAGTGAAATTGCGCCAAGTATTAATTAATTTGCTCAACAATGCAATTAAATTTACTTCACAAGGTGGAGTGTCGGTGCAAGTGAAAGGAGGAAAGCGGAATTTACACAAAAACAGCGCTGATGAAATGCCCGGCCGCTACTCGCTCCATTTTGAAGTTCAAGATACTGGTGCAGGCATTGCCACCGAAGAAATCCATCAGTTGTTTGAAGCATTTGTGCAGACAACAACGGGTAAAGATTCTCAAGAAGGGACGGGTTTAGGTTTAGCGATCAGCCGCCAGTTCGTGCAATTGATGGGAGGTGAAATTACTGTTAGCAGCGAGGTGGGCAAGGGTGCGCTATTTCAATTTGATATCCAAGTTCATCTGGTGGAAGCTAGTGATATTGAAAGTAAAAAAGCTCTACGTCGAGTTGTTGCCCTCGAACCGAATCAGCCACCTTACCGCTTGCTAATTGTGGACGACAAACCTTTGAACCGCCAACTGTTAGTAAAACTTCTCAGTCCGTTGGGATTTCTGTTGAGAGAAGCGAATAACGGTCAAGAAGCGGTGGATATTTTTAGGGATTGGGAACCGCATCTAATTTGGATGGACATGAGAATGCCTGTAATGGACGGGTACGAGGCAACGAAACAGATTAAAACTACAACTGGCGGGCAAGCAACGGCGATTGTTGCCCTGACTGCTAGTGTTTTGGAGGAAGAACGGGCGGTGATTCTTTCGACGGGTTGCGATGATTTTATGCGGAAACCGTTCCGAGAGGAAGATATCTTTGCGGCCATGGGGAAACATTTAGGAGTACGCTATATTTATGAAGAGCCAACAGAGGTCAGTATGGGGGGTGCGGGGGAGTCTAGTCAGGATGTGCTGACACCAGAGGCGATCGCCTCTCTTTCTCCAGACTGGAGGGTTCAATTCAAGCAAAATATTTTGAGTGTAGACATGGAGGCGATCGCCAGTTCGATCGCACAAATCGGCACTATCAACCCCTCTCTGGCAGCCGCGCTTCAAGATTGCATTAATAATTTTGAATATGACAGAATTTTGACCACAATCGATCGCAGCGAACAATAGTAAATACCGATGACTTCAACTTTGCAGAACACCAATCGAGCTAATATTTTAGTAGTGGACGACACGCCACAAAACCTGCGGCTATTGGCAGAAATTTTGAGCAATCAAGGCTATCAAGTTCGCCCAGTTCCTAACGGCAAACTAGCACTATCTGCCGCTCAAAAAATGCCCCCAGATATAGTTCTGCTGGATATTATGATGCCGGATATGGATGGCTATGAAGTTTGTCAGCGACTCAAAGATTCTGAAGTAACAAAAGACATTCCGGTGATTTTCATCAGTGCGATTAACGATGTGATGGATAAAGTTAAAGCTTTTGCAGTTGGGGGAGTGGACTTTATTACCAAACCGTTTCAGGTTGAAGAAGTTTTAGCCCGGATTGAAACTCATTTAAAAATTTGTTCTTTGCAACAAAGTTTGCAAGAAAAAAATCAAGATTTAGCAACTGCTATCTACCAATTGCAAGCGACACAAGAGCATTTGATTCAATCGGAAAAAATGGCAGCACTGGGACAACTGATTGCCGGCATTGCCCACGAAATCAATACTCCGCTAGGCATCATAGGTTCATCTATTGATAATATTTCTAATTTTTGGGACGAAAACTTAGAAAAAATGCCTCAATTTTTTCAACAACTTTCTGAAGAAAGCCAAGCTTGTTTTTTAGCTTTGCTGCACAGATCTACAAATCACGAAACGCTATTTACTAGCAGAGAAAAGCGCAAAATTAAGCAGCAGTTGCGTAACGAGTTGATGGCAGGAGGCATTGAAAATGCTGAAGAAATAGCGGATAGTTTAGTTGACATGGAGATTTACGATCGCATAGAAGAATTGTTGCCATTTTTTAAATTGCCGGATTGGGAAGTGGTTTTCAATACTGCTTACCAGTTTGCGAGCTTTAAGAAAAGTATTAGCCTGATCCAAAGAGCGACAGCCAAGTCGGGAAAAGTAGTATTTGCCTTAAAAAGCTACGCTCATTTCGATAGCAAGCAAGAAAAAGTGCAGGCGAACTTGCATGATGGCATTGAAATGGTGTTAACTCTTTATCAAAATCAACTGAAACACGGCATAGAAGTAGTCAAAAACTATGGAGATTTACCGAAAATCATGTGTTATCCGGATGACTTAAATCAAGTTTGGACAAATCTAATTCACAATGCCCTGCAAGCAATGGATTATAAAGGTATTTTGACGATAGAAACTAAGCAGCAAGAGTCAGATCTTGTCCTCAAATTTACTGATGACGGCAAAGGTATTCCCCCAGAAGTTATTCCCAAAATTTTTCACCCATTTTTTACGACTAAATCTGCGGGGGAAGGTAGCGGTTTGGGATTGGACATCGTGAGAAAAATTGTTGACAAACATGAAGGTACAATTGCTGTAGAGTCGGTACCGGGACAGACAAGCTTTACAGTCTCCCTCCCAATCTATTAAACTAAACTTACACCTGTTAAAAAAAGAATGCCACTGTCAGCAAGCACCAAACCCCGATTGTCATCAGTGATACCCAATCGAACATCCCCAATCCTCCAATGCCAAAATGGTATTATCCGCAGGGGCTGATTCCCGATAGCGACAGGGGCTGTCTCGCTGACAAACATAAGATTTATTGCGATTGACCGGGTTTCTTTTGTGAAGTTCTATTAAAATAAAATAGGGGACATAGATAGTGCATCCTCGCCCGAAATCAATAACATAGAAGCAAGTCATGTCGGTAAACCCATTAAAATAATAGCAGAGAGCAAAAGATGAATAAGCCTGTAATTCTTTGCGTTGACGATGAACCCGATATCTTGAAGACTCTCAAGATGCAGCTCAAGAATGAATTTAAAGATGATTATTTTTACGAATTAGCTGAAAGTGGTGATGAAGCTTTAGATTTACTGGAGGAGTTTCCAGCAGAAGCTGAGGTGATTGTGGTTGTTTCTGATTGGCTGATGCCGGGAATCAAAGGTGATGAACTGTTAATTAGAGTTCACCAAAAATATCCTAAAATCGTTAAGGTGATGTTGACGGGGCAAGCGGATAAAGAGGCTCTTCAGCGGGCAGTAAAAGAAGCCGATTTATACTGCTGTTTGTACAAACCGTGGAAAAGTAAAGAGTTAATAGATACGATCAAATCTGGGCTGGCAAAGTTATTATGAAAAAACCTGTGATTGTTTGTATTGATGACGAACCGGATGTTTTGAACAGTTTAAAGATTGAACTGAAAAAGGCGATCGGGGATCGGTGTATTATTGAAACGGCTGAGGGCGGGGAAGATGCTTTAGAGTTACTGGAAGATTTGCAGGCGGATGAATACGAGATTGCGTTGGTGCTTTCCGATTATATTATGCCGGATATTAAAGGGGATGAACTGCTTAAAAAAATTCACGAACGATCGCCCGATACGCTGACTATTATGCTGACTGGGCAAGCTGATCTGGAAGCTCTGAGCAATGCTATAAAGTATGCTAAATTGTACCGTTACATCCCTAAACCTTGGCATAATGAAGATTTAAAATTAACGGTAGTAGAAG
Organism: Microcoleus sp. PH2017_28_MFU_U_A; assembly: GCF_020738035.1. NCBI lineage: Bacteria > Bacillati > Cyanobacteriota > Cyanophyceae > Oscillatoriales > Microcoleaceae > Microcoleus > Microcoleus sp. PH2017_28_MFU_U_A. The sequence continues at coordinate 77,674 of NZ_JAEQCX010000037.1, read as the reverse complement.
CAATTCACAGTTACTTGCAAGACCAAAAGTTAACAGATGAAATCCTGAAGCGGCAAGAAGTAAATGCGGCGCTGTCGGCGAGCGAAAGCCGCCTGAACCAATTTTTAGCAGCTCTGCCCGTGGGGGTATCTGTTTACAATCCCGACGGCTCGATCGCCTATTTCAACCAAGCAGCGCGGGATTTGCTGGGTGCAGACACTATCCCGGAAAGCACTGCGGAACAATTAGCTGCAACTTATCAACTTTATGTTGCCAATACTGATGAGCTTTACCCGCCGGACAATCTGCCAATTTTGCGCGCACTCAAAGGAGAATTTGTCAAGGTTGACGATGTAGAAATCCGTCAAGATGGCAAAATAATTGCGATCGAGATCAATACTACGCCAATTTTTGACGCTAGGGGAAATATTGTTTATGCGATCGCAGCTTTTCAAGATATTACCGATCGCAAACGAGCCGAAAGAATACTAGCAGATTACCAGCACACCTTAGAAACCAAAATAGACGAACGCACAGAACAACTGCAACAAGCCGCCTTAGCTGCTGAAGCTGCAAACAAAGCTAAAAGCACGTTTTTGGCCAATATGAGCCATGAATTGCGGACTCCTCTCAATTCCATACTGGGGTTTGCACAAATCATGGAAGGCAGCTCCAATTTTACTGTCGAAAACCACGAAAATCTGAGTATTATTCGTCGCAGTGGCGAACACTTGCTGGCCCTGATCAATGAAGTTTTAGACTTGTCAAAAATTGAAGCGGGGCGGATGATACTTGACCCTAAAGACTTCGACTTATACCGCTTGCTTGACGATTTACAAGATATGTTTCAAATGCGGGCAAAGAATCAAGAGGTTCAGTTGCTTTTTCAGCGAGAAAATGACGTTGCCCAGTATGTGCGAACCGATGATGTCAAACTGCGGCAAGTGCTGATAAATATTCTCAGCAATGCAATTAAGTTTACGGAACAAGGTTCAATCGTTTTAAGGGTTTCACAATTAGAAAAATCGAGAATAGTTGACTTATTGAACAGTCCAACAGCTTGCATTGATACTACAAAAAGTATTAGAGAGTTTGCCACCGATAGAAGTGATGTGGCAACTGTTGTGCCCAGAGATGAGCCTGATGATTTAACTGACGATCGGGTAATTTTCCTTCAGTTTGAAATAGAAGATACAGGCGTTGGCATTGCTTCGGAAGAATTGGGGAATATTTTCAAGGCATTTGTGCAAACATCTTCGGGTCAAAGAACTCAGAAAGGTACGGGTTTGGGATTGACGATTACCCGTCAATTTGTCCGGCTGATGGGAGGAGAAATCGTCGTAGAAAGTGAATTAGAACGCGGCACAAGTTTTAAATTTGAGATTCCAGTCGGTGTGGTTAATTTTGCTGATATTCCCGCCCCAGAAATTAACCGCGAAGTTACTGGGTTGGAACCAAATCAACCCTGGTATCGAATTTTAATTGTAGACGATCGCGAAGACAACCGCCAACTTTTAGTCAAAATTCTTTCTCCCTTGGGTTTTGGAGTGCGAGAGGCTAGCGATGGCTGCGAAGCAATAGAAATGTGGGAAAATTGGCAGCCGCATTTAATTTTGATGGATCTGCGAATGCCAGTGATGGACGGCTATGAAGCTACTAAAGAAATTAGGAACAGAATACAGCAGCAAGAGCGACAAGAAAAGGGCTCTGTGATTCCGAAGATTGTTGCTTTGACAGCTAGCACTATTGAAGAAAAACGATCGTCTGCTTTATCTATAGGCTGCGACGATTTTATTAGCAAACCTTTCCGCAAAACTGATATATTTGATACGCTCCACAAACATTTGGGAGTGAGGTACCTCTACTCTTACTCAACTGATTTTATCCCAACGGGCGATCGCCACAATCAATCTGACGCTCCCTCTAATGCTGCGCTTGCTTATTTGCCTGCACTTCCCGCAGAATGGATAGAAAACATGAGGCAGGTAATACGTAGCGCTGATTTTGACTTAATTGCGAGGACGATCGAGGAATTAAGGTACGATCATCCTGAATTTACCGAAATCCTCCAGGATCATCTCAATAATTTTGACTACCAAAAAATTCTCACTTTAATTGCCGAGGCATAAAAATAGCATAGTAGAGGTGACAGTTGACAGTTGACAGTTGACAGTTGACAGTTGACAGCTACCCATAGCTGTCGATAGAAGAGGATTGAAGCAATGAATCATTCTACCGTTACCCAAAAAAGTTGGTAAAAAAATCGGTTGAAATCTGATTTTTTACCAAAATTGTAGCAGCAAAGAGAGAAGCAAAAAAAACTCCGGGAAGCAAAATCATGAAAAAACCTGTGATTGTTTGTATTGATGACGAAGCTGATGTTTTGAACAGTTTAAAGATTGAACTAAAAAAGGCGATCGGCGATCGGTGTATTATTGAAACAGCGCAAGGAGGAGAAGATGCTTTAGAGTTATTAACAGATTTACAGGCTGACGAACACGAAATAGCTTTAGTTGTTTCTGATTATATCATGCCGGATATCAAAGGAGACGAACTGCTCCAAATAATTCATGAACGATCGCCCAATACGCTGAAAATTATGCTGACCGGTCAAGCAGATTTGGAGGCAATCAGTCACGCTATCAAGTATGCCAAGCTGTACCGCTACATCCCCAAACCTTGGCAAAAGGAAGATTTGAAGTTAACAGTAGTCGAAGCAGTTCACAGCTATTTGCAAGACCAAAAGTTGGCTGATGAAGTTATTAAGGGGCGAGAAGCAAACAAGCAGTTGCAGATAGCCAACCAGGAATTGTCGGCAAGCGAAAGCCGATTGAATCAATTTTTAGCAGCTTTGCCTGTGGGGGTATCTGTTTACAATCCCGACGGCTCGATCGCCTATATCAATCATACCACCGAGCAGTTGCTGGATGCAGATACTGGGTTGGCAGACAGTATGCTAGGCAACAGTGTTGAACAATTAGTTGCAAGTTCTCAATTTTATGACGCCGAAAACGATCGGCTGTATTTCCCTGAAAATTTTCCGATCTTGCGGGCGCTGAGAGGGGAATATGTCAAGGTGAATGAAGTTGAAATCCTTCAATACGGGCTGACAATCACTCTAGAAATAAGTGCCAAACCTATTTTTGACAGCAACGGAAATATTGTTTTTGCGATCGCAGTTATTCAAGACATCAGCCAGCGCAAAGAATTAGAAAATTTCCTATCAAATTACCAGCGTACCTTAGAAGCTGAAATTGTAGAACGCACAGAACAATTGCAAAAAGCTGCCTTCGCCGCCGAAGCAGCAAACAGAGCGAAAAGTACCTTCCTTGCCAACATGAGTCACGAGTTGCGTACACCTCTCAATGCCATACTCGGCTTTACTCAAATCGTCGAACCCAGCCCGAATTTGACAGTAGACGACAGAGAAAATCTCAGAATTATTTATCGCAGCGGCGAACACTTGCTGACTTTAATTAATCAAGCTTTAGATTTGGCAAAAATCGAAGCGGGGCGGATGACACTTTTTCCGACTAACTTTGACCTTTACTGCTTGCTTGACGAATTGCAAGAAATGTTTGACCTGCGAGCAAAAAATCAAGATTTGCAGTTGATTTTCCAGCGCGATGCTGACATTCCGCAGTACGTGCGAACCGATGAAGTGAAGCTACGCCAGGTGCTAATCAATCTTCTGAGTAATGCGATGAAATTCACTCAAATCGGCGGGGTGTCAGTAAGAGTGCGCCGGAAGTTAGAAGGTATTTCAGCAGCGAATTCGATCGCAAATATAGCCAAAATAAGCGAGGAAGGGGAAATTGTCAGTCCCTTGAAAAATTCGACAGATTCAGATTTAGAAGCAAGCAATTATCCAGAAATTTCTATAATTTCCCGTCAGTCTGAAAGTAAAGTATTGGCAAAAACGGATAATTTAAATATTTCTAATTCTCTGTTTTTGGAGTTTGAAATAGAAGATACGGGAGTTGGTATTGCCCCAGAAGAAATGGGCAATCTTTTTCAAGCATTTGTGCAGACAGCATCTGGTCAAAAAGCTCAACAAGGTACTGGTTTGGGATTGACAATTAGCAACGAATTTGTACGGTTAATGGGTGGCGATCTAACTGTAGAAAGCCAGCTAGAACGGGGTACTATTTTTAGATTTGAGATTGAAGTTAGTGCAGTTGATTCCGCTGCAATTACTGTTCCAAAAAACATCCGTGAGGTGATTGGACTGGAACCAGATCAGCAATACTATCGAATTTTAGTTGTGGACGATCGCACAGACAACCGCAAACTGTTAGTCAAAATGCTTTCTGGCTTGGGTTTCGGAGTCGAAGAGGCTAGCAACGGCCGTGAAGCGGTAGAAATGTGGGAAAATTGGCAGCCGCACTTGATTTTGATGGATTTGCGAATGCCGGTGATGGACGGCTACGAAGCGACGATCGAAATTAGATCGAGGATACAGCGGAGAAAGGAAGAGGAACAAGGCGAGGGGAAGATGGATATTCCCAATCCTCAATTCCTGAACCCGAAGATTGTTGCTTTAACAGCTAGTACCCATGAAGATAAACGCTCTTTTTCTTTGTTGATGGGTTGTGATGACTTTATCAGAAAACCTTTCCGCAAAATGGATATATTTGATATGCTGAGCAAACATTTGGGGGTGAGTTATATTTATTCTGACTTGACAGGCTCTGATTCAATGGGCGATCGCAATAACCTATCAAATTCTTCTAATACTTTGTGTGCTTCTTTGCCCAACCTTCCCGCAGAATGGATAGATAATATGAGGCAGGTAATTCGCAGTGCTGATTTTGACTTAATTGGGATCACAATCGAGGAAATAAGGGCTGCTCATCCTGAATTTGCCGACATCCTTCAAGGTCATCTAGAGAATTTTGATTACCAAAAAATTCTCAACTTAATTCTCGAAGCAGAGAAATTCAATAGTACGGTTCATCAGTTGACAGTTGACAGTTGACAGTTGACAGCTACCTCTTCCGTCGATAGAAGAGGATTGGAACAATGAATCATTTTGTTTAATTTCCCCCTAAAAGGAAAGGCTTCAAACCCAATCTTTAGGCGTGAAGTTTGAAAAAAAAATATCTGGATGACTTATGGCTAAAAATAATAGATATAAGTGCTCGACTTTAGTGGTGGCAATATCAAAATTTTAGACTAGACTTGAATTGCAGTCATTCACAAACAATCTTGAAATTATCTGTATCGCTTACCAGTTTCTCTGTAAATCAAACCATGCAAAAGCTCTCAAATTTATCTGTGGTGTAAATCTCAAATCAACTTGCTGACCAAGAATTTCTTGATGGTACAAGCCCACGGATTTATCCGTGGAATTAATCCCAAATCGAAAATCTAAAATCCTCTCTTCCCCGGAATTTATCCGTGGGGTCAATCTAAAATCTAAAATCTAAAATCTAAAATCGATTGACTGGGGTGGTAAGGTAGTGAAACTGGCAAAAAAGCGAAACCAAACAACTATTTTTTGCCTTGGATAAGTAAATATTCAACAAAAAAAATGGCAAATAAATTTATGAAGAAACCTGTGATTGTTTGTATAGATGACGAGCCTGATGTTTTGGAAAGCTTAAAGATTGAGCTCAAAAAGGCGATCGGCGATCAGTGCATTATTGAAACGGCAGAAGGTGGAGAAGATGCTTTGGAATTGCTAGCAGATTTGCGGGCTGAGGAGCATGAAATAGCTTTGGTGCTTTCCGATTACATCATGCCGGATATTAAAGGGGACGAGCTGCTCAAACAAATTCACGAACAATCGCCCGATACCCTGACAATTATGCTGACGGGACAAGCCGATTTACAAGCTCTGAGCAACAGCATCAAGTATGCTAAGTTGTACAGATACATCCAGAAACCTTGGCAGGATGAAGATTTACAAATAACAGTGGTAGAAGCAGTACACAGTTATTTGCAAGACCAAAAATTAACAATTGAAACTATCAAGCGACAACAAGCCAACGAGGAGTTAAAGAGAGTCAATGCGGAGTTAGAGGTGGTAAACGCAGACTTGAAGCTAGCCAACGAGGAATTATCTGCGAGTGAAAGTCGGCTGAATCAATTTTTAGGAGCTTTGCCGGTGGGGGTATCTGTTTACAATCCCGATGGCTCGATCGCGTATTTGAATCATGCAGCGCAGGAATTGCTTGATTCACAAACTGTCCTCGCGAGGGCTGCCCAAACATGGCGTGGAATGGATCAATTTTATAACGGCGAGAGCGATCGCCTATATTTTCCTGAAAATTTTCCGATTTTACGGGCGCTGAGAGGGGAATCTGTCAAAGTTGATGATGTTGAAATCACTCAATACGGTTTGATAATTACTTTAGAGGTAACTGCTACGCCAATTTTTGACAGCAGCGGAAATGTTGTTTTTGCGATCGCAGCTATTCAAGACATCAGCGAGCGCAAAGAAGCAGAAAGAGTCCTAGCAAATTACCAGCGTACCTTAGAAGCTGAAATTGTGGAACGCACAGAACAACTGCAACAGGCTGCATTAGCTGCCCAAGCAGCAAACAGAGCGAAAAGTACGTTTCTCGCCAACATGAGCCACGAGTTGCGTACCCCCCTCAATGCCATACTCGGTTTTACTCAAATCGTCGAATCTAGCCCAAATCTAACAGCAGAAGACCGAGACAATATCAAAGTTATTCACCGCAGCGGCGAACACTTGCTGACTTTAATCAATCAAGCTTTAGACTTGGCAAAAATCGAAGCGGGCCGGATGATTGTTTTTCCGACAAACTTCAATCTCTACGACTTGCTTGACGAAATGGAAGATATGTTTCAACTACGAGCGAAAACTCAAGGTTTGCAGTTAGTTTTTCAGCGAAATACAGATGTTCCGCAGTACGTGCGAACTGATGAGGTAAAACTGCGCCAAGTGCTAATCAATCTCCTCAGTAATGCCATGAAATTTACCAGAGTTGGCGGGGTATCTGTAAGAGTGAGGTCTCTTAGGCAAGGCAGTTCGGCAGGGACAGATGTAGGGGATGTCATGGATGTAACAGATAGAAGTAATAGAGAAGAAGCAAGAGGAAATGATTCAGAAGGCGAAATTGTCATTGCCGGTGAAAATCCTACAAATTTAGATGGTTCGACAAGTTACAGTCTGCCTGAGAGTGAAAATTTGACGGAGAATAATTTAGATTTGTCTGGTTCGTTGTTTCTGCAATTTGAAGTAGAAGATACAGGAAGTGGCATTTCTCCCGAAGAATTGGGCAAGGTTTTTCAAGCCTTCGTGCAAACAGAATCCGGTCAAAAAGCTCAAAAAGGGACGGGTTTAGGCTTGACGATCAGCAGCCAATTTGTACGGCTAATGGGCGGCAATATTACTGTGGAAAGCGAGCAAAATCGAGGTACGATTTTTAGATTTGAGATTGAAGTTGATGCAGTTGATGCCGCTTCGATTCCTACCCCGGAAATCAGCAGCCTGGTGATGGGAGTGGAACCAGATGGGCCATCCTACCGGATTTTAGTTGTGGACGATCGCAAAGACAACCGCCAACTTTTAGTTAAAATGCTTTCTCCCTTGGGTTTTGCAGTGAAACAGGCTAGCAACGGCCGTGAAGCGGTAGAAATCTGGGAAAACTGGCAGCCGCACTTAATCTTGATGGATTTGCAAATGCCGGTGATGGATGGCTGCGAAGCGACGATGGAAATTAGACTCAGGATACAGCAGAGACAGTCCAAGCAAGCAATGGGGGAGGAAATCAACGTCTCTGGTGTCGAACCTCTGATTCCGAAGATTATTGCTTTGACAGCTAGTACCATTGAAGGGAGGCGATCGTTTGCTTTATTCGTCGGCTGCGACGATTTTATTAACAAACCCTTCCGCAAAAATGATATCTTTGATACCCTTCACAAACATTTAGGGGTGAAGTATCTATACTCTAACTCAACGGATTTGATGTCAGCGGGCGATCGCCACAATCTATCTGACTCCCAGTCTAATGATGCGCTTGCTTATTTACCCATACTTCCCGCACAATGGATAGATCACATGAGGCAGGTAATCCGCAGTGCTGATTTTGACTTAATTGGGATAACAATCGAGGAAATAAGGGATGCTCATCCTGAATTTGCCGAAATCCTCCAGGGTCATCTCGGTAATTTTGATTACCAGAAAATTCTCAATTTAGTTGCCGAGGCGGAGGAATCTGATCGTGGAGATGAAGGCGGAACAAACTGAAAACTATCAAGCAGATATTTTAGTAGTTGACGATACGCCAGACAATCTGCGTTTGTTGATTAGAATCTTGCAAAAAAATGGCTATAAAGTTAGACCTGTTACTAATGGTTTTTCGGCTATAGATGCAATTCAGTCTAGCGTCCCAGATTTGATTTTGCTGGATATTATGATGCCGGATATTAACGGTTATGAATTATGTCAAAAACTAAAAGTACAACCGCAATTTAGCGAAATTCCCATCATTTTTATCAGCGCGTTAGAAGAAGGAATAGATAAGGCAAAAGCTTTTGAAGTAGGCGGAGCAGATTATATCACAAAACCTTTTCAGGTTAAAGAAGTATTGGCGCGAGTGAGCAATCAACTGACCGTGCGTTCTTTGCAAATGCAACTGCAAGAAAAAAATCAAAAATTGACCGATCAAAATGTCCAGTTGCACCAGGAAATTGCCGATCGCCGTCAGGTTGAAATGGAAACAAGATTGCTGCTGGAGGCAACTCAAGCTATTAGCAAATCTGACGATTTTGAGTCGGCTATAGATGTGATTTTAGGTTTAATTTGTCAAACTATTGAATGGAATCTGGGCGAAGCTTGGATTCCTAACAGTGACGGCGTTTTAAGATGTGCTAGAGGCAGGTACGTCAGCGATTTGAGTTTTGCCCAATTCAGACAGACAAGTTGGCAGCTAACTTTTGCTCCTGGTGCGGGACTCCCAGGGAGGATTTGGCAGTCGCAGCAGTCCGAATGGATCGAGGATGTTTCTACTGCACCGGAACAAGTGTTTCTGCGATCGGAAATTGCGGTAAATGTGGGATTGAGAGCGGCTTTTGGTTTGCCAATTTTGGCGGACAACCAAGTGTTAGCTATTTTGATTTTTTATCGCGAAAAAGTTCTGGAATCTCAGCCGCGTTTGCTGGAATTGGTGAGTGCGGTTGCTACGCAGCTCGGTTCGCTGATTCAGCGGAAACAAGCTGAAGCAGCGCTGAAATTGCAGCAAAAGCAAACAGAGAAATTGCTGCTGAATATTTTGCCTAAACCTATTGCTGAGCGCTTGCAAAAAGAGCAAAAGCTGATCGCGGATCATTTTGATGAGGTGACGGTATTGTTTGCTGATTTGGTTGGTTTTACAGAGTTTTCGGCTCACAAAAGTCCGACGCAGTTGGTAGAAATTTTGAACGGGATTTTCTCGGAGTTCGATCGGTTGTCTGAGTTGCACGGGTTGGAAAAGATTAAGACGATTGGGGATGCTTACATGGTGGTTGGGGGTTTGCCGACGGCGCGCCCGGATCACTCTGAGGCGATCGCACTTTTAGCTTTGGATATGCAGGTAGCTTTGAGAAAGTTTAATCTCAAAATTGGAGAAGGTTTTCAATTGCGGATCGGAATTCACAGCGGTTCGGTGGTGGCGGGAATTATTGGGATTAGCAAATTTAGCTATGATTTGTGGGGAGATACTGTGAATGTTGCTTCGCGGATGGAGTCGAACGGATTGCCGGGTAAAATTCAAGTGACGGCGAAGACTTACGAGCGTTTGAAAGAGCAGTTTATTTTTGAAGAACGGGGGCCTATCACGGTTAAAGGTAAAGGAACAATGCTGACTTACTGGTTGCTCGAAGAACAAACTCAATCTATTTAGGTTTGAGATGTCAATTTCAATTAATATTAAAATTAGATCTAAATCGCACTTTCTGGAGGACTCATCCTTTGCAAACAGTTGAAACAAAATCGCCGACAGCATTGAAAAGAGTCCTAGTTGTTTTAATATCGCTGGTAGCTGTAGCGGTACTGGCGATCGCAACTTTTACCCTAATTCCCGGAGAAAAAACCATGTTTGCTGGAAAAAGACCTACTAATATCGGCATTGTATCAGGAAAACTGGCAGCGTGTCCTGCTTCCCCCAACTGCGTCAGCAGCTTCAGTCAAGATGCCGAGCACCAAATTGAGCCTTTGGCTTACACTTCGTCGCCTGCTGAGGCTATGGCTAAGCTCAAAGGGGCGATCGAGTCCTCGGGCAAAACTAAAATTATCACCGCAACCGATAATTACCTGTATGCGGAGTTCACCAGTGCTTTGATGGGCTTTGTGGATGATGTGGAATTTTTGGTAGATGATGGGGCAAAGGTGATTCACGTGCGATCGGCTTCGCGTCTGGGACAGTCGGATTTAGGAGTTAACCGCAAACGCATAGAAATTATCAGAGCTCAACTAAATCCACTCTAAACTTAAAATTTCTAGCTTTCCTGAAGCCTCTCTCCTGCAAGATGAGCCAGGGGAGTTTTATTTTCTGAAAAATGAATTTAAGACTACAGGTACGTAGTTGGGCTTTAGCCCTCTTTATCTATACGTCTAAAGAGGGCTAAAGCCCAACTACGTACCTAATTTTTATTTGGTTCCTCGCAATGACACTAGCCCTAACTGAACCGTATTGTGACTCAATCAGGTATTGAATAGCTGAGCGCGCTAGCACCGACACCGCGCTGTATTCCTATAGTATTAAACGCCCTAAATTGAGCAGTTCAGACTTTAGGGAGAGGGAAGTTAAGCCATTAATTTCTACTATTAATTTAAGTAGAGCGACGAGGAAAAAACACATGGCACTTCAAAGAATTGCAGATTTTGAGCCTAATTATAAGGAAGAAATATTTGCTGGAGACGACATCAAAGGATTTGATGTTTATGCCGGCGACTCTGACGAAAAAGTAGGCACTGTTTATGACGCATTGGTTGATGAAACTGGCCGTTTTCGCTATCTGGTAGTTGATACCGGCATTTGGATTTTTGGTAAAAAAGTATTGCTGCCGATCGGTTCGGCCCGCTTCGACTACGGAGCCCATCGCGTCTACGCCACAGGCCTTCGCAGCAAAGCTCAAGCAGAACAATTGCCGGCTTACAATGAAATGGAACCCCTAGATTACGATCGCGAAGAACAGGTGAGAGGCGTTTACCGCACTCAAGGTACTGCGGCAAGCACTGCAACTCCTGCTAGCTACGATCGCAGCAGCTACAGCTACGATATCGATCGCCCCCTCTACGAAACCAACGAACAGAACCACCAAAATCTCAAGCTTTATGAAGAACGCTTGATTGCCAACAAAAACCGCGCCAAAACAGGTGAAGTAGCAGTTGGTAAGCGGGTGGAAACTGAAACAGCAAGAGCTTCAGTACCCATTGAAAAAGAACGAGTCGTAATCGAGCGAGTCACACCAGTCGAAGCTGGTAGAGTAGTTTCAGTCGGCGAGGCTGACTTCCAATCAGGGGAAGTTGCACGCATCGAAGTCTACGAAGAAACGGCCGACATTCACAAGGAAGCCTACGTGCGCGAAGAAGTCAACGTCAGAAAAGAAGTTGTTCGCAGCACGGTTGACGGGGAAGAAACCTTGCGCCGTGAAGAATTAGACATTCAGACTGACGGAACTCCGGTTGTAGATAATAAAACTATCTAAACCAACCGCAGGAAGTCTTGAATAGGAATTACGCATTAATCACATAATTCTCTCACCGCACAGGTTTGAATTTGGCGATCGCGCAATTCCTAGATGACGCAATACGCTTCAGTTAAGCCCGATTCCCCCTTAAGAAGGGGGGGAAAAGAGTATTCTTCAAGTCCCCCTTTTTAAGGGGGATTTAGGGGGATCTCCGAGGACTCAACAGTTTTAACCCAAGCGTATTCCTATATAACGGCGGGTGGAGTGCGAAACTTGCCGGTTTTGGCCAAAGTTTATGCACTTTCCCCGCCTTTACCAGAAAGAATTGGTTGAAAGCCCCAAGCTTTTTCGGGAGAAATTAAAATCAGACTATTCATTACTCCAATCCTCTGACTTCTAGGTAGAGGTCGGTTTCCTTCGGTCAACTGTCAACTGTCAACTGTCAACTGTCAACTGTTGAACAATTCGCCCCAATTCATAATAAAAATCCCTAAGCAGGAAAGTTTTAAAAATGAACGGTCAAGCATCAGCCGAAAAAGTAGCCACAGCCAAATCAAATACCCGTCTCAACCGGGTGCCGGAAAAAGTCAGGACTAAGCTAAAAAGTTTTACAGTAAAAGACAACCAAGGTCACTTGGTAGGCAAAATCAAAGATGTCTATTTCGATCCTAACGGTCAGCTAAACTTTGTGGTATCAGGGCTAGGTCGCGAAAACCCCCGCATTTTTTTAGTAAGTATCAAGCTGCTCAAAAAAGTAGATTATCATCAAAAGACTCTGTTTGTAAGTATTAAGTCCGATGCAGTCGATCTGCTGCCCGGAATTGGGGGAACGGCAGAGTATGAGTATTTAGGAAAATCCTCAGAACAGCTTGATGAAGTGAGCAATAGCGAGTCAACTAATCCCTCAACAGTTATGTCAAATCTAACAGATGCCGATCGCCAAAATGAACATTTAGAGACCGATGAGGATGACGAAAACTTGGATATTGTCGATCGAGAAGTAATTCGCCTGCTAGAAGAACGATTGGTAATCAATCGCAGCAAGCGCAAAGTCGGCGAAGTCATAGTCCGCAAAGAAATTGAGACTCGGATGGTACAAGTGCCGATCCAGTGGGAAAAGTTGATTGTCGAACAAGTCGGCGACGATCCGAAGGTTTTGGCAGAGATAGATTTGGGCGAGGGAAACATCACCGGTATAGATTTGGCAGAGATTAAGAGCGATCGCCAGGAACCGACAGTTAAGGCAGAATTTACGTCTGTGCAGAAAGCTAGCAAGATCTTAAATGCGATCGCCTCTCAACCCCGCCACGGTTGCGTCAAAGTCCGCCTAGAAATAGTTTTGGAAGACAAGCAACTTGAGGATACGTACCAAAAATGGATGACGGAAAGCCACTCAGATAAGTGAGGTACGTTGTTGGGCTTAAGCCCTCTTATACTTATCGTGTAGTAAACGGGGTCGCATCAAAAACTCCATTTACAGTCATACCTCATCTTTCGTTATAAATGTTATATATAAAGAGCGCTCAAGCGCAACTACGTACCTATTGTCTTAAGCAAACGGTATTGTCTTATATATAGCCTTTCTCAAAAAGATGAGGTATGACTGACAGCTTACATAACCCTTAAACGTATAGGGCCTTCTTCCCAACAACGTCCGCGAATCTTTCGCTTGATCCGCTATATATATGCAAGAGCGCTGAAGCGCAACTACGTACCTATTGAAAAATTTCATCGGGTTCACAAATATCTCTACTCTAATATCCGCCGGAACTCTGCAAACCCCCCTGGTCTGGATTTTTTAATTTTGAGCGATCGGCAAATCGACAAAATCTTACCAAATTGCGGTAAAATTGTGCTAGTCAAATTTAGAAATATTTGAAAATGCCCAGCACCATCTCCGACATTAATGTAAAAACGATCGCAGGCGCAGACAAGCAGCTAGGAGAGTACACTGGCCAGGTACTCTTGATAGTTAACGTAGCTTCCAAATGCGGCTATACACCTCAATACAAAGGACTCGAAGAATTGAGCCAGAAGTACGGCGCCGCCGGACTCCGCGTTTTAGGATTTCCCTGCAACGACTTCGGAGCTCAAGAACCCGGAAGCAACGCAGAAATCGTCAATTTCTGCACTACAAAATACGGTGTCAGCTTTGAATTATTTGACAAAGTAAGCGCTAAAGGCAGCCAGCAGCACCCGCTGTACGCTAAGCTTACGAATGCAGTCGATCCCAAAGGTGAGGTTTCCTGGAATTTTGAAAAATTCTTAGTTAGCAAACAGGGTGAAGTGGTTGCCAGATTCCGCAGCAGCGTGGGCCCAGATTCGCCGGAATTGATCGCTGCGATCGATCGAGAATTGGCAAAATAAGCAGTTCGCCAACGGATTTTTTAACCGATGTAACGGATGGATGTTTAGTTATTGTAGGGTGCGTCAGGGCTAAATGTTTTGCATACAGACTAACAATTTTCTCCCTGATACCAATTTTTTATGAGGCTGCTCCCGAATCTGATCCCCCCTAACCCCCCTTAATAAGGGGGGGACTGGAATCTTCTCAAAGTCCCCCTTCTTAAGGGGGATTTAGGGGGATCGGAATATGTGCAACTTCACATTAAATTGGTATGACGCACCCTACGGTTAATTAGCTTGTTTTTTCTTCTCTTCCTCATTGTTGAGAAGCAATCAACAATTAACAAATACCGGTGATTGGATTTAATTGGAGAACGTTTTAATTTAATGGAAAATACATCGGGATTAGATTTAGCCGTAGGTTTACTGGCGTTCGCGATTCTGGGAGGCGGGCTGGCCATGCTATTTGTAGGTATGGCATCGTTCCCTAAAGAAAAGTAACAATAATTGAGATTAAGTCCTCACGATCAAACTTTAAATGGGTTCGTAGTGAGGACTTCAGTCCTTATAGAACCCATTTGACATCTTTGAGTTTTTGGGTTTGGTGACTAGAAATATAGACAGAAACCAGTTTCTGAGATTTACGCTAATGTCGAGAAACCGGGTTTCTACGAGTTTTTGGGTTGGGTGACGAGAAATATAGAGAGAAACCCGGTTTCTCAGATTTACGCAAAATAGATCTCAAATGGGTTCTATAGAAATCTGAGGACTGAAGTCCGAACGATCGAACTCTGAGGAAATTTAACATCATCCAATTTTAACAGTAGCAATTGACAACCATGCAAACTACCGAAAGCACCGTCAAAATTGCCTTGGCGCCGGGGAACTTGCGCCGGGTTCACCATATCGCTTTAAACGTGCGCGATATGAAAGCTTCCTGCCACTTCTACGGTACAATTCTCGGCTTACACGAACTCACAGGTGCAGAAATTCCCGCAAGTTTAACCGAAATGGTGGCTGCTGGTAAAGTCGCTAATTTCATCACTCCAGACGGGACTGTGATTGACTTATTTTGGCAGCCAGATTTGGAACCGCCAAACCCAGATCCCCAAAAGGCTTTTACTCGCGCTAACCACTTGGCCTTTGACATCGATCGCGATTTGTTCGATCGCGCTCTGGAAGTGCTAAAGTCTAATGAAATTGCGATCGACAGTGGCCCGGTCACGCGCGCTACAGGACGCGGCATTTACTTTTACGATCCCGACGGATTTATCATCGAAATCCGCTGCGATCCTGCTTAAATATTTGCCAGCAGGACGATCGGTGCGGATTGCTCAGAGCGCGAGCGAGAAGATCGATCGCACTCGGTACTTTTTTAAATTTGTGCAAATCCCTGATCTGGCAGTTGATTTTCTCCCACCGCAATTTCGAGTTGAGCCAGCAGCGGAGGCAAACTCTTCTTTGCTTCTAAATATGGTGCTAGAAAATCGCGGCGCTTCGTCAACCCGTAACCCCGAATGCCCGTTTCCGCATCCACCACAGTGGTTAACAAGCGGTTGGTTCCGTGAAGTATTTCCTTATGAGTATCTGCTCGCTTTCTTATCTGTATTGCACTATCCCGGAGTCCTGCAATTGCGATCAGCGAAGCAAACAGACAAATCACGGGGATAGCAACGATGACTGTTCCCCGCTGGCGAATTGGTCGGTCTGTCCATACAAAGTGGACGAAGCGATCGAGCAAATACTTCACGGATATTGTGAGGAGAAAGTTTGCTGCCAGTATATCGCTTTTTGGCAATTTATGCTATGGAACAGCTTGTTTTTTTTATGTTTGGCGATCGCCCGGGCGTAACCGTAGAAACTAGATTATGCCCCGGCGATGGCTAGCTACTGACAGTGACAGAAGATTTTTTAGCAAGGTTTTTAAGCCCAAGCAAGGAGAAGGAAAAGCGTTTTTTCGGCAGCGAGATAGCAGGCACAGCAGAAACACTTGTTTCTACTTTACTTTCCTGTTCGCTTTCGGCTTTGGGTTTCAAACTAGAGTCTGTTTCGCAAACATTCTGAACTGCTGGAACTACAGTCCATTTGCCTGTAGTGGGATCGCGATAAGAAGTGAAAGGATTTATTTTTAGCGGTTGACTGCAAGGTTTAATCATCTCGATGCACTCCTTTAATTTTGAGAACTTGTGCACTGCTGTCGGTGGCATTGCTATCTCGGCAGTAGAGGCCGCAGTTTGAAGGTTCAAGGGAGAAGGCAAAAAGCCGAATTGTGTTTCTGGGTTCTTATGCCTTTGATAATTCCTGATTTCCTGTTAACTTTTGCCTTCTACTGGTTAGCGACGATAGCATTACTTTTACCAAATTGCCTTTGTATAAGCAATACCCCCACCCCCCCCCTGTGGCAGGTTGAGGTGCGGATTTTAAATGCAGGAAGGCGCTATATTCTGGTTGTGGCACAAGTTTGGGATAATAAAAGTATTCTAGGCTGGGAAAAAATGCGACTGTGTGATCGGCAACAGAGGTCGATCGCGATCGGTATCACAATTAACAGGGAATTGGTTATTGGTTATTGGTTATTGGTTGTTGGTTATTGGTTGTTGGTTATTGGTTGTTGGTTGTTGGTTATTGGTTATTGGTTATTGGTTGTTGGTTATTGGTTATTGGTTGTTGGTTATTGGTTGTTGGTTATTGGTTGTTGGTTATTGGTTGTTGGTTATTGGTTGTTAGTAATGGCGAATTATTGCATCTTTTACCCATCCGTTAAATCTGTTAAATCCCCATCGCATGGGGAGCATCTCAGTTTTGCAAGAAACATTTTTTATCTTTCGTGCTGTCCCCGCACAGCAAAGCTTATACACGCACGCGAGCGGGGACGCTCGCACTATAAATAATGCAAAACTGAGATGCTCTCCATCGCGTGCTCGTTGCCTTCTTCCTTCTCCCTTCTCCCTTCTCCCTTCTCCCTTCCTTCTTTCTTCTTTCTTCTTTCTTCTTCCTTATGACCAATGACAACTGTCAACTGTCAACTGTCAACTGTCAACTGTCAACTGTCAACTGTCAACTGTCAACTGTCAACTGTCAACTGTCAACTGACAACTGTCAACTGTCAACTGTCAACTGTCAACTGTCAACTTTGACCTTTAATTGAACAATAAAAGTAGAGCCAACACCTAACTGACTCTCAAGAGTGATATCGCCGCCCATCATCTGGCAAAACAAGCGGCTAATCGCCAATCCCAAACCAGTGCCTCCGTACTTGCGAGTAGTCGAAGCATCCCCTTGCATAAAAGGTTGAAACAAACCCTGCTGCTGTTGTTCAGACATTCCAATCCCCGTATCAGATACCTGCAAATAAACCCAATCGCTATCGCCTGCTGGCTCGCGAGTGGCGCCCAGCAGCACCGTTCCACCTTCGGTAAACTTGAGGGCATTTGAGAGCAAATTAAACAAAATTTGCCTGACTTTAGTTAAATCTGCATACATTACTCCCAAATTTGGAGAGCAAGAAACTTCTAATTGATTGTGATTTTTTTCAACTAAAGGGTGCAAAGTTGCAACAACTTCTTCTATTAAATTGCCGAGGTCAAATTCTTCTAAGTAAACCTCCATCCGACCGGCTTCTATCTTAGAAAGGTCGAGAATATCGTTAATTAAAGTCAGCAAGTGTTTGCCGGCGTTACGAATTTTTTGGGTATCGGGGATGAAGTCATCGAGTCCGGAGTCCAGTGCTTCTTCTTCTAGCATTTCGCTGTAACCGATAATGGCGTTGAGCGGCGTTCGCAGTTCGTGGCTCATATTGGCTAAAAAAGTGCTTTTAGCTCTGGAAGCTGCTTCTGCTTTGTGTAAGGCTTCTTGCAAGGCGATTTCGGCTCTTTTACGATCGGCAATTTCGCTGCGGAGCAGTTGATTGGTGGCGGTGATTTGAGCGGTGCGCTGATCGACGGTCATTTCTAGCTGCGCTTTGGCTTTGGAGAGTGCTTCCTGAGCTCGCTGGCGTTCAAATCCTTCGATCGCCAGCGCGACTAAATTTGCTAAAGAATCGGCGAAGGTGCGCTCCTCCAGAGCCCACTGGCGGGGCGCGCCGATATGTTCTAGAGAGAGGATGCCCACGATCTGGCCGCCGAGCCTAATTGCTACATTTAAGATCGATGAATTTGGCTTGCTCTTATTCGGCAGCACACCGGAATGTTCGGCGATCGATGATAAGTGGCACAAGTTTGTTTCGATCGAGTTTTGAGTGTGCGGCGCCGGTTCTAAACCATTGTCTTCAGCTAGATTTTCGCCCGGCGCGTCGTTTTCTATATCTAAAATTGAAAATTTTAAATCGCTTGCTGATATGCACTGGCGGCTCAAATGATGCTCGTGAGTGCGATCGTACAAGTCGAGACAAACTAATTTGAGGTTGGGGATTTTAAATTGAGAATGATTGACTGACTCGTTATCGTTTCGGGGGGCCGCCTCTGTATCGAGAGATTCTTTTTGGTTGCGGGCGATCGCTCTGTGGGTAAAATTTAGCTGAGGATCGATCGGGTAGCCAGTTCCCAATCTGTCGTGGTTGTAAAGCCAGACGCTGACTTTTTCCACCTCCAAAGTGCGCGCAGCAGCCTCAGTAATTTCGCGAATTCCCACAGTCAGCGCACCGCTGTTGAGAGTCCTCTGCCGCCCTAGCTGCAACAGGGCCAGACTCTGCCGCCGGAGCCGCTTTTCGCTCTCTTGGAGAATGTTTTCTGCTTGCTTGCGCTGAGTGAGATCGTACAAGGCGCACAATGCCGTCGGCTGACTCTTAAACTGGAGGGACTGAACCGAGAGAATTGCCCAGAAAGGGGTTCCGTCTGATTTTTTGCAGTGGAGTTCGTAGTTTTGCAGGTATCCGTCTTGGGCGAGGGCTTCGAGTACCTTTGGGCGATCGGCGGGGTTGAGGTAAAAGTCTGGGGTACAGCAGCCGATCAATTCTTCTAGGGGTATGTTTAGCAGAGAAGCCAATTGAGCGTTTGCATACAAAATTAAGCCGTCCGAGAGACGAGAAACCAATACCGGAACGGGAGTTGCCGAGGCGATCGCCCGAAACTGCTGTTCGCTTTCGCGCACGGCCAACTGAGCTTGAGAGAGCAAGTGAGCTTCCATCGTATCCGAATGTTGGGTGGTAGTCTCCAGCAAGATTTCTAGATCGGACTTTTCGCGTTTCAAGTTTTCTAGTTCCGCACTCAGTCGCTGAACGTCCAAAAGTAGCTGTTCTCTCGATGGTTCTTCCTGCATAGCAATTGAAAATTGGTAATTTTTAGTCTGAGAGGGAAGTTTTTTACAGTTTGGTGCTAACTTAACTATGACTTATTCGCATTAACTTCAGGTGCTCTCATCCTGGTTCCCCAAGGCGGGATAGGTGAACACCTTTACCTTGTGCGATTTACCGAAAATCTGGGTTTAAAGCCCCGTCATAAGCTTGACGGCTTTACAAAGTTTTGTGAACTTGCGGAAAACCAACGGTAGAATGCGGGTTCTGGGTTCCAGTATCTGTGAAATATTAACGGTAGAATGAGGCTTTGGGTCGCTGCTCAAAAAACAGTCCGGGGTATTGATATAGGCAAGTGTAATATAAGATAGGAGGTAAGACAATGCTAGTTTTTGAGTTCAAAACATATGGGAAATCCAGTCAGTTCGCGGCAGTAGATGAAGCAATTCGTACTGCCAAATTCATTCGCAATAGTTGTATACGCTATTGGATGGATAATCAAAAGGTTGGTCAGAACGATCTACAAAAATACTGCGCTGTACTGGCTAAAGAATTCCCATTTGCTTCAGAACTCAACTCAATGGCTAGACAAGCTAGCGCAGAGAGAGCATGGTCTTCTATCTCCCGATTCTACGATAACTGTAAACGGAAAGTTACGGGTAAAAAAGGGTTTCCACAATTTCAGAAAGATTGTCGTTCTGTTGAATACAAGACATCTGGTTGGCAACTTGCTTCGGACAGAAAATCCATAACTTTTAGTGACAAAAAAGGAATTGGAAGGTTAAAACTGAAAGGGACGCGGGATCTAAACTTCTATCAAATTAGCCAGATTAAACGGGTGAGATTGGTAAAAAGGGCGGATGGTATATACGTTCAGTTCTGTATTGATTTTAACCGAACGGAGAATACAAAACCAACCGGAAATACCATAGGTCTAGACGTTGGTTTAAAGGAATACTACACCGACTCTAACGGATTGATGGTTGGAAATCCTAAGTTCCTCCTCCGGAGTGAAAAAGTTCTTAAACGTTCAGGGCGACGTGTCTCTAGAAAGGCAAAAAATTCAAAAAATAGAGGCAAGGCTAGACAGATTCTAGGTAAGCGACACCTCAAAATAAGTAGGCAACGTAAAGACCACGCTGTAAAGTTAGCGCGGTGCGTAGTTCAGTCCAACGACTTGATAGCTTACGTAGGCGCTTCGCCGTGCCGAAGGCAGATTTGAGAATCAAAAACATGGTGAAGAATCACTGTCTGGCTAAGTCTATTAACGACGCATCTTGGTATCAATTTCGTGTCTGGCTTGAATACTTTGGCAAAGTATTTGAGAGGGTAACGGTGGCGGTAAGTCCGCAATATACCAGCCAAGAATGCTCCCTTTGCGGTGTAATTGTGAAGAAAACGCTATCTACTAGGACGCACGTCTGTAAGTGCGGTTGTGTAATGGATAGAGACGAAAACGCAGCTAGAATCATCCTGAGTCGAGGATTAGGTACGGTAGGGCATACCGGAACCTTTGCACTTGATGCAAGCAACGCTTTAGGAGATGAAGCCTCTACTCTTGTTGGAGAAATCCTGCTCGAGCAAGCTACATCGTAGATTAAAGAATCCCGCGGTACGGCCGGGGAGTGTCAATAATCCAATTCTAAGTGTAAGGAAGGCATCAGCCGCTGCAAGTTCTTGAGCGATTTTCCCTGCCATGGTATCTGTTTTGAGCCTTGTATGCTGATTTGAATATTTTTTAGCTGGCGCACTTTGATCACAAATTTTGATATAATGTTAATTCCTGAACTATTTAAAAATTCTAGTTTTCGCAAGTCTAGAGTAATCATATTAGGCGAGGAGTCCGTCACTTCGTTGAGCAGATCGACGATCGGCGCGTATTCTTCCATCTGGCTGATGCGAAACGAGCCGCAGCAGGTAACTGTTTGGGTAGCGCGATCGTACTCAATGCTGTAATCTTTGGTCTCAATATCCATACTTTTGTCACTTGTCGGTTATGAACGGTAAAGGGGCTTTGGCTGCGGGAGCGAGGATGGAGAGTCAGTCTATGTTAGATTTAAAAATTGAAGAATGAGAGATTTACCAAAAGATTGGGTCTAAAGCCCCGTCCTTATAGGACGGCTTTAATTGCGGGTGTAAAGATTCATAAATCAGTTTATTTATACTCACAATAGTTTATAAACATGATAAAATAGTTCCATGATTGTACTAGAGTTTAGGTTGAAAGGCAACCCACAGCAATACCGAGTCATCGACGAGATGATCCGCACAGCTCAGTTTGTCCGAAACAAAGCTCTTAGATATTGGATCGACAATCAGGGAGTCAAACTACTTGACCTCTACAAACAATGCGCCATCATGGCGAAAGAGTTTGAATGGGCAGGAAAACTTAACTCAATGGCGCGTCAAGCGATGGCCCAACGTGCCATTTTTGCTATTCAACGTTTCTTCTCTAATTGTAAAGCTAAGAAGCCAGGAAAAAAGGGATATCCGCAATTCAAAAAGCACACTCGTTCCGTAGAGTATAAGACATCAGGTTGGAAGCTTTCTACCGATAAAAGATGTCTGACTTTTACGGACGGTTTTGCTGCGGGAACATTCAGGTTGCTCGGTAGTCGAGACTTGCATTTCTACTCACCCAAGGAAATCAAACGAGTTAGGGTAATTCGTCGTGCCGATGGTTACTACACTCAGTTTTGTATAAATGTAGAGCGGACAGAATCAGTGATTCCGACTGGTAAAGCTATTGGGATAGATGTGGGATTAAACCATTTCTATACCGATAGTAGTGGGGAGACCATGACAAATCCTCGGCATCTTCGTAAAAGTGAAAAAGCTTTAAAGCGGTTGCAGAAACGAGTTTCACGGAAAAAGAAAGGTTCTGGTAATCGAAAGAAAGCAATCAATAAGCTAGGTAGAAAACACTTGAAAGTTAGTAGGCAGCGCAAAGACTTCGCCATTAAGACGGCGTTGTACGTGGTGAAATCTAGCGATTTCGTAGCTTACGAAGACCTTCAGGTGAGAAATATGGTGAAAAACCATAAACTTGCGTTGGGAATTAGCGATGCAGCGTGGTCACAGACTTGATCATTATTTGCAATACTTTGGAAAAGTGTATGGTAAAACAGTAGTTGCTGTAGCACCTGGGTACACTTCCCAAGATTGCTCAAGTTGTGGAAATCGTGTCCAGAAGTCGCTATCCGTCAGAACTCATATTTGCCTGTGTGGCACGGTGTTAGACCGCGACCATAATGCAGCTTTGAATATCCTAGCGAAGGGATTAAAGCAATCAGGAATTATTTTAAATACGGTGGGGCACACCGGAATTAACGCTTGGGGACAGACCGACCTCTACTCGTTGGTGGTGGCATCAACGAGCAAGTTGACTGATTGATCCAAGAATCCCCGTGCGTTCACGCCGGGGAGTGTCAATACTCCACAGATGAATCTGGGAGCAGAGGAACCTGATTCTAAAATTTGGGGCGACTGGCGACTCCTGTCGGGGAATTCTATCCGTGTTTGGGCGGGGGGCACGCTGGCACGATCCAAACTGGGCCGTTTGCCTTTGTTTGTGTAACTTGCACTGGATATACTGCCAACTGTATCATTGTCAGAGGGCAGTTAGGAGTGTTTTTGGGGATTGATCTGTTGCGAGGCAATTTGAAATAAATCATCCAACTGTAGACCAGCTCTAAACCCTGGTAGTCATCAATTATTCCCAATCTCAAATCTTCTATACTACTATGCAAAACTTGTATAAGTTGTCAATCGATTTTAGATTTTAGATTTTAGATTTTAGAGGCGACCTAAATTCGGGGGAAGAGAGGATTTTCGATTTTCGATTTGGGATTGATTCCACGGATAAATCACGTGGCGGGTACCACAGGTCGAAATTCGCTTGTCAAGGTTGATGAGACCTGGTTTTGCTGAAGCTCTGCGATCGATCGCTTCTGTTTTTTCGATCGAGTTGCCATTGACAAAATCACCAAAATGTGAGAGATATTTCATATCTGGTACAGCAGTGAGTTGGAGAATATTTAATGGCAACTTCAGAAATTACAGAAAAGCTTTTGGCTGCTAAAAAAGCTAAGGGAATTAGTTTTGCCGAGTTGGAAAAAGTTTTGGGTCGCGACGAAGTTTGGATTGCGGCGGTTTTTTACCGTCAAGCTACCGCATCGTTGGATGAAGCCGAAAAAATTGTCTCGGCTTTGGGATTGGATGGCGAGACGGCTGCGGTGCTCTGCGAACCTCCGTTAAAAGGTTCTTTGGATGCAGCAGTTCCGGTTGACCCGTTGATTTATCGCTTCTATGAAATTATGCAGGTGTACGGGATGCCGCTCAAAGCAGTGATCCACGAAAAATTTGGTGACGGGATTATGAGCGCGATCGACTTTAGTTTGGATGTCGAGAAAGAAATAGACCCAAAAGGCGATCGAGTGAAAATAATTATGTCGGGAAAATTTTTGGAATACAAAAAATGGTAAGCCAGTTTGGTTTCGGCAGAAGGCTTGCTTTCGGGACTTATGTAGAAGGCCTTGCCTTCGTCAGAATTTTTTATTATTCCCAAGGACTAAGGTAATATAGGGGTATGAAGCGGTCGGACTATGCCAAGAAAGCAGGAGTTTCCTATAATACTGCTCGCAGATGGTGGAAATCTGGTCAGAGCGAGGGCGATCGGCAAGGAAAACCGAGAAGTGAATTTTAGAGTTGCAGTCGAGTTCAGCTAGCAAAGGAGAAGAAGAATGAGATTGGTAGAGCGTCACATTATTGATAAAAGTCACAGTTTCTCTAAGGAGTGCGACGATTTAGCATGGCGTTCCAAAAATCTCTACAACTATTGTAATTACTTAGTGAGGCAGTCTTTTGTTTTAGAGAATACTTATCTTGATAATTGCCAAATCTATCATGAAGTTAAATCTCATGAATCCTACAAGGCGCTTCCTGCCAAAGTCAGCAATCAAGTCCTGATTAGTCTGCATCGAAACTGGAAGTCATTTTTTGAGGCTATGAAGGAATGGAAACAAAATCCAGGCAAGTTTTTGGGCAAACCTAAATTGCCGAAGTACAAAGATAAGCTCAAAGGACGTTTCTGCGTTGTCTATGAGAAAGGAGCGATTAGCAAGCCTGCATTAGTCAAGGGATTAGTAAAGCTTTCCAAGACAAGCATTGAATTTCCCACTAAATGTCAAAATGTTCAACAGATTAGAATCATCCCGCAATCAGGTCAGTATGTCATCGAGGTAGTCTATGAAATAGCATCAAAGCTTAACCAGTTAAACTTCCAGCATATTGCAGCAATTGATATTGGAGTCAGTAACTTAGCGGCAGTAACTTCAAATCAGAAAGGGTTTAATCCTTTATTGATTAACGGCAAGCCACTCAAAGCACTCAACCAGCACTACAACAAGCAGAAAGCTAAGCTGCAATCTCTGCTCAAAGGTAAAGCTCAAACATCAAAGCGAATTCAGCAATTATCCGCTAAGAGAAACAATCAAGTTGATGGTTACTTGCATAAGGCTTCTCGCTTAATCATTAATTATCTGCTCCCGAATGAAATAGGAACGCTGGTTATCGGTAAGAATGATTTATGGAAGCAGGAGTCGAGTCTGGGAAGAAGAAACAATCAACAATTTGTTTCTATTCCTCATGCAAAGTTTGTGGAGATGCTGACTTACAAAGCTGAGTTAGTTGGAATTAAAGTAATTCTCACCGAAGAAAGCTACACTAGCAAATCAAGTTTCTTAGATAATGACCCAATCCCAACTTATGGAAAGAAGGACTCAGCACTCAAGTTCAGTGGACGTAGGATAAAGAGAGGACTCTACAAGTCAGCAGACGGAACAATAATCAATGCTGACGTAAATGGTTCTTATAACATACTCAGGAAAGTATTCCCAACAGCACTTGTGTATAGGGATAGTGGGTGTGCAGTTCGCCCGATTCGGATAACACCGAATGAATTTAAAAAAGCATGACAGGATATTTGTCCATGTTTTTGCTAACTGTTAACTTAGAAATAGAGTCCGCGAAGCTTGACTGGTTTTGGTGTCAGATCGGGAAACCTTTCTAGGGCTGAGCACTCGATCGAGCCCGCTGCAACTTCCCCAGTCAAAACAAACAACCGCAACCGTAAAGTAAGAGGCTAAATATGTCAAAATATGACTCCCATCTCAGATGCTCCTTTTGCGGTAAGTCGCAGGAGTACGTCCGCAAGTTAATAGCTGGGCCCGGCGTCTACATTTGCGATGAATGCGTGGAATTGTGCAATGAAATTTTAGAGGAGGAGTTCTTTGACTCTAGCAAAACAATTGGTCAACAGATTCCCCAGTCAGAGGTGCGAGAGTCTCAGGGACAAGGATCGAAACGCCAGAGTCGATCGAGCAAATCGAAAATTGTTCTAGCTCAAATTCCCAAACCCACAGAAATTAAACAGCATTTAGACAACCACGTCATCGGCCAGCACTCAGCCAAAAAAGTCCTTTCTGTAGCAGTTTACAACCATTACAAGCGCTTGAGCGTAGACCAAGCCAAAGACAGCGGCAAGTCTTCCCCCGACAGCGATGTCGAACTGCAAAAATCCAACATCATGCTAGTCGGGCCGACAGGTTGCGGCAAAACCTTGTTAGCGCAAAGTTTGGCACAAATGCTCGAAGTTCCCTTTGCGGTAGCTGACGCGACGACGCTGACAGAAGCTGGATATGTCGGCGACGATGTAGAAAATATCTTGCTGCGGCTGTTGCAAATGTCAGATTTTGATGTCGAATCTGCACAGCGCGGGATTATTTATATTGATGAAATTGACAAGATTGCTCGCAAAAGCGAAAACACTTCGATCACCAGAGATGTATCGGGAGAAGGAGTGCAACAAGCGCTACTAAAAATGTTGGAAGGAACGGTGGTTAATGTGCCTCCGCAAGGCGGCCGCAAACATCCTTACCAAGATTTTATTCAAGTTGACACGAGCAAGATTCTATTTATTTGTGGCGGTGCTTTTGTCGGTTTAGAAAAAATAGTAGAACAGCGTTTGGGTAAAAAATCTTTGGGCTTTATTCAGCCAACAGAAAGCGACAGCAACTCGACTTTGCCGGCAAAGGATAAGCGGGCGGCTGATATTTTGCAGCAGGTACAGCCGGATGATTTGGTTAAGTTTGGTTTGATTCCTGAGTTTGTCGGGCGGATTCCGGTGGTGACGGTGATTTCGCCGCTGGATGAGGCGGCTTTGATGCAGATTTTGACTGAGCCCCGGAATGCGCTGGTGAAGCAGTATCAGAAGCTGTTGAAGATGGATAGCGTGGAGTTGGAATTTGAGCCGGATGCGCTGCGGGCGATCGCCCAGGAGGCCTACCGACGCAAAACCGGCGCGAGAGCTCTCCGCAGCATTTTGGAGGAGTTAATGCTCGATGTGATGTACGAATTGCCTTCCCGCAAGGATGTGGCTCAGTGTACGATTACGAAGGAAATGGTCGAGAAGCGATCGACTGCCGAGTTGCTGTGGCATCCCGCATGGCACAAACAGCACGAAACTGCATAATTTATAGTTTGTAGGGTGCTTGTGGCGCACCCTACAAGCTTGGCAAATTTACTTTATGACAGTTAAAAAAATGTCAGTCAATGTAGTTAAAGCCAGTAAAAAATCGAGATTGTCAGTATCCAGTTTGCTGCCGAGGATTGCAATTTACAGCGCGCTTGTGGCTGGCATCATGGCGTCATGTTACGATTTCAAACTCAATACGATCGCCCTGCCCTCGTCCCCGCCAAGGGGTAAGACATTTTTAGAAGGCAGACAGTATATTACAAGCATCAATAGAGGGCAGCAAGCTTACTATGCAGAGTACGGTCAATTTAGCGATTCCATTGCAAAATTGGGTCTGGGACTTAAAGAACAGACCAAGAACTATAATTACACGATCGTCTCATCAATGGGTCCGGTTCAAACTAGGCACAATCACCGCGAACCAGCACAATTTGAAAGCGCGATCGCGAGCGCCAAACCTACTGATAGGAACCCCGAGAGATCCTACACTGGCGCAGTATTTGCTTACAAACAAAAGGGTAGCAATCTAATAAAAACTATTAGTGCTATATGCGAGAGCGATCGGGAGAACGCAAGTTCTGCAGAAACTTGGAGTCCGCCAACTTTTGACGGCAAAGAAATTCACTGCCAGCCCGGAACAAGGTTACTGCCCGGTTAACTTCCAGCCCGGAACGTTAAGGTAAGACCTTGAAACTATTTTGCGTCACTTTTTGACCGTCTAAGTAAAATTGAAACTGCCAATTGCCAGGTTTGTCATCTTGTTTAAAATTGTACCAGCACCAAGTATTTAATCGATCGCCCGTCGTTTTTAAATAAGATTGACTCTGGGCTGCGAATAGTCCTTCAGGGTTGACAACCTTACAATAACTTCTATATTTTCCTTCTGGCAAGTTAGTAGCACTTACACTAAAGTAGACTTTCTTTTTTTGTTTCAAAGACCAAACATCTCTAGTTTTTTTCGATTCTAATTCGTCAGTTAACATCACTTGAGTCTGAGGATTTAACTTTACTGCGTTGATTATTCGTTTGAGATTGGCTGCTGTTTGAGGTTCGGGAAATTTCCAGAGTAAAGGAATAAAAATAGCAGCAATTGCTGTTAATAATCCGACTGATATCAGTGCGAGTTTTGACTTGTTACGCTGCTGAACTACCTCTAGGGGAATCAAAGCATTGAGGGCAGCATCCGCCGAAGGATAGCGGTGTTTGAAATTAGGTTCCACCATTTTTTGCAGCCAGTCAAGAAACTCTGGAGTTAGCTGCGGCAAGCGATGTTTAAAATTAATCCGCCCGGTATCGTCCATCAAGCTGCCAATTTCGGTAGAATTGATGCCGATTAGCAAGCAAATTAGCGTCGCGCCGAGGCTGTATAAATCGGATGCGACTGTTAGCTGGCGGTTGAACATTTGTTCTGGCGGCATAAAGCCCAAAGTGCCTTTGACAACGCTGCTGGCGGCCACTTCTCCCCCCCCGATTCTAGCAAATCCAAAATCGACAAGGCTGACATTTAGGCGATCGTCCACCAAGATATTTTCCGGCTTTAAATCTCTGTGGATAACTGGCGGCACCCGATTTTGCAAGTATTTGAGTATTTCTAACACAGAAATAGCAATTTGCTTAGTTTTTTGCGGTGTTTGCTGCGGCGAAGTTGCGAGGGAATTGGCATCTTTGTATTCCTGTACCATGCAGAAACCCGATGCAGTTTGGAAGGAATCTAAATAACGGGGAATGTTGGGGTTATCGAGTGCGCGCAAAATCTGAATTTCTTTTTCATAAGCTTGATATTCCGCCCAATTAGCGCCTGTTTGGGCAAATTGAAATTGTTTGACGGCGACGGAACGTTTGGTATTAATTTCGGTAGCGAGATAAGTAACTCTACCGCCCGCCCGGTTGTGTCCGAGTTCGCGAGTTATTTGATAGCCGTAGTTAGAAAAATCAGGAAAATCATTCATAGGTTTAGTAGTAAGAATTTCATTCATTAAAAACAGTAGAATATCGCCGAACAGTTGGTTAAGGTTTAATTAAATTTGGTTCTGATTTGCGATAGTTGGCAAGGATTCTTTTTGGTCGAAAAACAATGAGTTCAAGTAATGGAATAGCAGTAACTGATAGAAAGGCGATAGTCACTCCTCCGACTGCCCACATTTCCATTGGTTCAACCCATTCTATTTGAGTAAAAAGATTTACAAATACTCGCAATACTACTCCTAAGCTAGTACAAAATCCGGCAGTGAGAAAGGCTATATTGACAGCATCTACCTTAATAAATTTTTGGATCGTTAGCTCGGAAATTAGATTGTAAACCATCGAATTAGCTGTTGTGTAAAAAATAGGAGCAATCAAAATAAAACCTAGGATTTTTAGACCACTTTCATCCCAGATTAGTTCCATAAAACTATACGATACACAACCTAATGCAGATAACAATAAAAAACGGAATAAAATACTTACAGGTCTATTTATTTTACCCAATAAATGTCCAATTAAAGTTAAGACTGGAGCTATCGTTATCACAGCAAACGCACTAAATAATTGATGAATTGTATTAGCGTCACCGCTTATTAAATTAAAAAAAACTAAAATAACGACGGTCACAATATATAATATCAATCCAATTAACCAACCATATAACGATCCAAACCAATTAGACTTAAGTCGATTTAATTTTGCCGTGATTGTGATTTCAGCCAGAGCAAATCCATATAAGGCACTGGAAAAAATACCGCTAGTAGTTAAATAGTTGTAGCCAGTTAAATTGAGATATGCAATCAGGTTCAACAGAAAACCAGCCACAACAAAGCAGCACATAAAATTCAGTCTTCCCTTATACAAGAAAGTAGTTTTTTTGGGTATGGGTAGGGGAGAAGTTGTGACTTGCAATTCAATTGTATAAGTATCCGGCTCAGAATTTGCGTGCAATACAAGCTGACGATTGTAAGTTGTATCAGCTAATAATTTACCAGTATCAATTATGATTTTGCAGTCAACCTCATTGCTTTCAAAATTCTGTGGTTCAAAGGAGATCCAAGGGTGGTCATAAGGTGTGTGGGGCGGGTCACTCGGATGCGGTGCGACTTCCCATCTGCCGCAAAGTATTGTA
The DNA here is from genome assembly GCF_020738035.1 of Microcoleus sp. PH2017_28_MFU_U_A. NCBI lineage: Bacteria > Bacillati > Cyanobacteriota > Cyanophyceae > Oscillatoriales > Microcoleaceae > Microcoleus > Microcoleus sp. PH2017_28_MFU_U_A. The sequence goes on along the minus strand of NZ_JAEQCX010000037.1, from coordinate 47,845 downwards.
TCTGGAATTGGGTTGCTGATTGCGAGGGATTGTGTTAATATTTCTCTATAGTCTGTAGCAATACTATTTAGCCGATCGCGCTCAAGCCTCACTTTCGGCAAACTGCTGGCATCAAGAGACCTCAAAGCCGTCAAAGCATCAGCCGCCGACTTGTATCTATCTTGAATTCTCGGCGCTACCATTGTTTCCAGCCAGTTCATCCAACCCTGCTGCAAGGGCGGGACTAAATGCCGAAAATGAATGCTATAATTATCGTCGATCAAGTTGCCGACATCCACAGATTTTGTACCAGTCAACAAACAAATTAGCGTCGCGCCCAAGCCGTACAAGTCGGATGCTTCTGTTAATTGCCGGTTAAACATTTGCTCCGGTGGCATGAATCCCATTGTGCCTTTGACAACGCTGCTGGCGGCGATGTTTCCGCCTCCCAAGCGCGCAAAACCGAAGTCTACTAGGTAAACATTTAACTCGTCATCGATTAACAAGTTTTCCGGTTTGATGTCGCGGTGGATTACGGGCGGTTTTTGGGATTGCAGGTAAGCTAAAATTTCTAAAGTGGCGATCGCAATTTGTTTAATATCCGGCGGCGAGAAATTACGGGCGATCGCACTTTCGGCATTTTTGTATTCCTGCACCATGCAAAATCCGCTGTCAGTCCCGAAAGCATCGAGATAGCGGGGAATTCCAGGGAAATCCAAACTTTCGAGAACTTTGATTTCCTGTTCGTAAGCTTCGTATTCTGTCCAGCTAGCACCTAATTGGGCGAATTGAAATTGCTTAATTACAACGAAGTTTGTTGTGTTAATTTTTGTGGCGAGATAGGTAACGCGGCCGCCCAAACTGTTGTATCCGAGTTCGCGGGTTACTTGATAGCCATGGGTGGAAAAGTCGGGAAAAGCGTTCATAAGGTTTGTAGTGAGGACTTCAGTCCGCAGAAATATCAGAGGACTAAAGTCCTTACTACGAACGGGGTTAATTTATGTGGTTAGATATTAAAACTTGCTGTTACCAAGATAACTTTTTTGGGAAAGGGCGGCAAGTGTGATAGGATTTGAATTCGCGATCGGTTCTAGCGGGGAGCAGCCGCCAGAGGAAACGGGGAAAGTTCGGTGCAAGTCCGGCGCTGTCCCGCAACTGTAATGAGGTTTGTAGTAAGGACTTCAGTCCTTTACCTCTCAAGTCAGAATGCCCGCCGATATCTAACTCACTTTTGAACGCATCTGCGAGGTACGGATGATGAATGGAACTAAACGAAACACGGTTGTACGCACAAAACACTGTCTTTTGGTTTGCACTGCTTGCGCTAGTGTTTGGAAAGATGGCAAGCGCGAAGGTAAAAGTGGTGGCCAACAATTCATGGAAGATTTATCTAAACTCGCTAAAGATTGGGAGTTGTCTGATGAGTTTGAGATTCAAGAAGTTGAGTGCATGAGTGCTTGCAGTCACTCTTGTGCGGTCTCTTTTGCTGCTGCTGGAAAGTATACTTATCTGTTTGGTGATTTGCCTCCAAATGAACCGGAAAGTGTCGAGGCTGTACTCGAATGCGCGAGTCAATACTATGCTAAGCCGGATGGTTTGTTGCCTTGGTCTGAGCGTCCTCAAGCTCTGAAAAAAGGTGTGTTGGCTAAGATTCCACCACTGGGAAATTAGAGATAAGGAGCGAAAATTTGGCGTTGCTGAACTTGAGTATGAATTCACATTTTTTACCCTTGAGTAAAACATAGACTTTTTGGGTATAACTCAATTCATACTGTCAATCAGCAATGCGATTGTGTGCTTAGGTAAAGGTTCGTAGTGAGGACTTGAGTCCTCTGTTTTGATGAGGACTAAAGTCCTCACTACGAACCTGTCGTTGATGCTTGCATTCTCAACCAGCTAAATACTTGTTCGGCGGTGATATTCAAGGGAATGATTTCGGGTACGGGAACGACATCGCTACCTTCGCAGAATTGCGGTTGTTGATTGGGTAAAAATGCTAAAATCGATCGATCGCCTGGATCGACTAGCCATCCCAACTGACAGCCATGTTCGAGACAGTGAATAATTTTTTTAGTTACGCGGTTTGAGCTTTGTTCTGGCGATAGAATTTCGATCGCCCAATAGGGTGCAATTAGCACATCATCCAACGGTTCGCCGCTGTCATCAAATTGAATCTGTTCCCACAATAGTACCGCAACATCGGGAACAATAGATCGCCCGCCAAACGTACACCGCAACTCTGGAAAAGCGTAAGCTATCTTGGGAGTCTGCGTCACCTGATTAATTTCGTTGCAGCTTCTTAACTGTAATAGGCTGTGCTTTGTTTTAGGCATAGGTTTTTGGATGATTTCGCCCTCAATGTATTCGCTGGCTGGTTTAGTTTCTGGCAGTTTCAGAAATTCTTCAAGGGTAATGCGCTCAGTTGCGATCGTCATAAATAAATTCCTCCATGCTAGCGATCTTCAGTATAAGCGAAACAATATTTATCTGGGATACAACTGGTGTTAATTTGCCTAATTTTTGGGAACAATCTGCTGTTTAAATTCAAACACGTTAGGATTTTTGGGGTCATAAAAAGCCCGCAACCAATGCACGTTTGGAGAACCAAAAGTTTCAACTCTGGTAAAGTTTAGCAGTCTGGGGAGTTGAGTGTCATCGTCAAAACGAGGTAAAGGTTTGTCGATGCGGAAATAGTGAGTATCGCCGTGCACGAATACGACTTGTCCGGGAAAATTGCGGGTTTCTGTTTCCAGAGTTGCGATAAAATCGTTGTAGCCGGTTATTCTTTTGTCGGTTCGATCGAGTTCAAAGCCCGGATTTGCTTGTGCAACTAACATGATTCCTTTGCTGTTGCTGCGTTTTGCTGAAGCAAAAGATTCTTTAATCCAGGCTAAATTAGCGAAATTGCGATCGGCATATTCTTTATCCTGTTCGGGAGTGCGGCCAAAATTGTTGTTGCTTCCCGGCATATTTATCGCCAAAAATGTTATCCCGTTATAAATCCAGCGGACATTTTCACGATATTTAGCAAACTGCGAATTTTCGCTTTGGCGGGTGAGAGTTAAGGTACGTTTCCCCAAACTTTGAGTGCCTTTGCTGAAGATTTCCCGCAGTTTAGCAAGTCTTTCTATGGGATTGTTGTAACTGGCGTTATTTGAACGGTGACAGTCAGTCCATTCGTTATCACCATAGGCGAGAATGAAGGGCATTTCAAATTTATTAAATAACTGCTGGCGGCTGACAAAAGTTGCATCATCGCAGACAGATCCACCGCTTTTGATATCGCCGTCGTGAATGACAAAGGCTGCGGGCGATCGATTGATATCTGCAATCAAATTCGGAAATTTTGCTTCTTGTTCTGCGCTGTAAGGCAAATCGCCAATTAAGGCAAATTCAAAAGGTCGATCGCTCGAACTCTGAGCGTAACTCAAAATACCAAAACCCGTAATTGAGAAGAAAACAATAAAGGCAATAATGAGATATTTTTTTGTCATTTATTTGGGTGTAACTAATCGAGTCATTATAAATTGCGTAATCCGAACAAAGAACCCGGGCTTTTTAAGGAAGATTGAGAGTTTTTAGCCAATATTTTTGTTGAAAAACTTAGTTTCCAGCCAACGGTGTGCAAGGCATAATGATGATATCATAGATGCCGATAAATCACTCTTAAAAGTTATGACTTTTCGTCGGTTGCTTTCGGTAATTGCCGTGTTTTCGATCGCAAGCTGCGACATCCAAACGCCAAAAACCAACACACAGCGTACAGAAAGCCGTAGCTTGCGGGGCGGGACGCCATCGCCAATTGCAACACCTGCACCGGCTAAACCCAAGTCTGAGATTAAAGAAGCGCAACTAATTGCTGTCGGCGATATCATGATGCACATTACTCAAACAATCTCGGGCTACGATGCAAAAAAGCAAACATACAATTTTGACAGCTTCTTCGCACCAGTTAAAAGTATCCTGTCAAAGGGCGATTGGGTAACGGGAAACCTGGAAACACCTTTAGCGGGCGAAGATGCGGGCGGATATACGGGATATCCGCTATTTAACGCACCAGTGCAATTACTGGATGCTGCGAAAAAAGCTGGATTTAATATCTTGACAACCGCGAATAATCATGCTTTGGATCGGGGAGAAATAGGGGTAATTAGGACGATCGCAAATTTGGGCGATCGCAAAATTGCATCAACAGGGACAGCCAAGTCTAAAGCAGCGGGCGATAGGACTTTAATCGTCACCAAAAACAATATTTCTCTAGCCATGCTAGCCTACAGCTACGGCACAAACGGCATCCCCATACCCAAAGGCAAAGATTACCTAGTTTCGCTAATCGACGAAAAACAGATAATCAAAGACATCGCCAAAGCCCGAAAAAAAGGAGCAGATGCGATCGCAATTTCCCTGCATTTTGGCGACGAATATCAGCGACAGCCAAACACCCAACAAAAACAATTAGTTGAAAACATTTTAAAAGCCGGTGCAGACATCATTCTCGGCAGTCATCCCCACGTCGTCCAGCCTTACAAAATATTTAAATTCAAAGGAAAGAATGGGAAAACCAGAAAGGCCGTAGCAATTTATTCAATGGGAAACTTCATCTCGGGGCAGACCAAAGATTATACAGACTTAGGCGTAATTGTGCAAATAAATATCCGCAAGAAATTTCCCGAAAAAACCACAGAAATTATCAGCATTAAAACAATTCCGACTTGGGTACACCGCTATACTTTGAACAATAAATCTAAGTATCGCATTTTGCCGTTAGAAACAACCGTCACTCAGAAAAAAGATGCGCTGCTAGCAACTTCGCAGTATCCAGTTTTAAAAGCATATCTACAAGAAATGAACAATCATCTTAACTCATTGAATAACAAAGATAAGACGGCGGTTGAAACCGCGCCTAGACAAACAAATTCCGCCTCCGCGGAATGAAGAAAATAACGCGACAATATTTCGTTGTTACCCGCAGATTCAGAAAAACCTGGTTTCTTGATTGCGGTAGCCGAGAAACCGGGTTTTTTTCGACAATATTTCGTTGTCACCCGCAAATTTATAAAAAACCCGGTTTCTTTAGTCGGAGTGCGTAAGTTGTGATTTTCACTTCAACTGCTGAATTAGCCAATCAATCGCCCCCGACACATCAGCAACCCGCTCAACATTAGGAATCGGAGTCCGCTGCACCATTACAACACGAATACCCAACTCCCTAGCGGCGATAATTTTTGGATATGTCGCTGCACCACCGCTGTTTTTGCTAACAATTGTATCAATCTGATATTCCAAGAGCAATTGCCGCTCGTCTCCCAATGAAAAAGGCCCCCTTGCTAATAATAATTCACCATGAGGAACAAGAGTATTTGGTGCCGGAGGATCGATCGCCCGCATCAAACACCAAACATCCTCCAAACCCGCAAACTCCGCCAATTCCTGCCTCCCAATGGTGAGAAACACCCGCCGAGAATGCCCTGACAAAGCCCTTGCAGCCTCCGAGTGGCTGGCGACTTCAATCCAGCGATCGCCCTCCACGGCCTCCCACGCAGGGCGCACCAGCATCAAATGAGGGACATGACACTCAGCCGCAGCCACCGCAGCATTGGCTGAAATCTGCGCTGCAAACGGATGAGTCGCATCAATTAAAAAGTCGATCGGGCTACAACGCAAAAACTCAGCCAGCCCAGCCGCCCCACCAAACCCCCCAATCCGCACCGTACCCGTTTTTGGGGTCAAAGGCTGTTTAGTCCGCCCTGCAAGCGAAGATATCACCTCGATATCAGCAATTTGAGCAGCTCTGGCAGCTACTTCAATAGCATCACCCGTTCCGCCCAAAATTAATAAGCGTTTTTTCATAAAATTACTTTTAACTGATAAGATTTAACCAACGACCGCAATTTAGGTTAATAATATATTTAAGCTGTTCTGTATTTAAATTGTTCTGTGTCAAAAACAAATCAAAGTCTTGTGGGATGGGCTTCTAGCCCGTCCCAAATACTCAATTTAAATACGCAACAGCTTAGTAAAGTTTCAACTGCCACCAAAGATGATTCGCTCACTTTTCACATTTTTTACAGTATTAATTGTAACCGGGTTAGTTTGGTTGGGAAATATCGCGCCCGCCGCCGCACAACTACAAGCAACAGAGCTCACCCCTCAGCAGCAGGAATTAGGAGAACTTGTTCAGAAAGCTTTTGAGGCTACAAACGAAGGCAAATTTCCCGCCGCAGAAACTTTGTGGACAGAAATTATTGACAAATTTCCCTCACAAGCCGCCGCTTGGAGTAACCGAGGCAATTCGAGAGTCAGCCAAAACAAACTACAATTAGCAATTGCTGACTACGAAAAGGCGATCGAACTAGCTCCGAATGCTCCCGATCCCTACCTAAATCGCGGCACAGCCTTAGAAGGTTTAGGACGCTGGGAAGAAGCGATCGCCGACTACAATCATGTGCTAGAATTAGACCCGAAAGATCCAGCCGCCTACAACAACCGAGGTAACGCCGAAGCAGGTTTAGGACAATGGGAAATAGCAATTAAAGACTACAGCAAAGCTTTTGAATTGGCGCCCGAATACGCCTTTGCTCGTGCCAATCACGCCCTCGCACTTTATCAAAACGGGCAAACCAAAGAAGCAATTCGCAACATGAAAAACATTGTCCGCAGATATCCCCAATTTGCGGATATGAGAGCAGCCCTCAGCGCCTGTCTTTGGGAGGCTGGACAGCGCGGTGAAGCTGAGAGCAATTGGGTGGCCGCAGTCGGTCTCGATTCCCGCTACAAAGACCTCGATTGGGTGGCAAAAACCCGCCGCTGGCCGCCAGTTGTAGTTAGCGCTTTAGACAAATTCTTGAACTTGAAATAAGATTAGACGGCGGTTCATTAGACGGCGGTTGATTAGACGGCGGTTGATTAGACGGCGGTTGAAACCGCGTCTACACAAACCAAACCCGCCGACGCGGGTTGAAGATTATACGGCGGTTGAAACCGCGTCTACATAAACCAAACCTGCCGACGCAGGTTGAAGATAAAACGGCGGTTGAAACCGCGTCTACACAAACCAAACCCGCCGACGCGGGTTGAAGATAAAACGGCGGTTGAAACCGCGTCTACACAAACCAAACCTGCCTCCGCAGGTTGAAGATAAAACGGTTAAAATTATGTTATTTTCTTGAGTCCGCGGAGGCGGACATCGTTTGTGTAGACGCGGTTTCAACCGCCGTCTGAGCGGACATCGTTGGTGTAGACGCGGTTTCAACCGCCCTCTTTCTTAAGTCTGCGGAGGCAGACATTGTTTGTGTAGACGCGGTTTCAACCGCCGTCTAATTCTCCAATGTACCGACGCGGTTTCAACCGCCGTATAATTCTCCAATTCGTGCAGCATTCAACTCCTCGATATTCCTAAAAATCGCCGCAGCACCAGCTTTTTTCAGCGCCGCAGCATAGGCTTCACAGCGAGCAGAATCATCCAAAACGTGAGGTGGCAAAATTCCTGCACCCAGCCAAATCCGATTCGGTTGCAATTCCCGCGCCTTCACCACGGTGTAAATATCGGCAACCGTATCTCCGGCGTAAATCACGGGCAAATTGCTTTCTAAACCGTGCCGATTTTCCAACTGTTCAATTGTCGAGAAAAGTCCAGTCGGATCTGGTTTTCCCGGTGCATCTTCCATCGCGACTAACACGGGGGAATTTAAGCCGAGTTTCCCTTCCAAAACATAAGCTGCTTCATCGTGCATCGCGCCACTAAAAAATCCCCAAGCAACGCCTCCAATTGTTAGATTTTCCAGGTAAGCTGGATTTAACAGCAGCGGTTCGTCACAAATGTAACCAGTCCAATTTTTATCGTCATTCCCGCGATAGCGACTTTGGAAAAAAGCGACTAATTCGTCATATTTGAAATCGAGTTGATTTCGCGATCGCCCAATTCCATCAAAATAACGGCAAACTAACTCCAAAGACGCTTCCCAGTCATTATTCCACACACCCTCAGACTTCAGAGAGTCGATATCGATCGAATTCGGGCGAAAAGCACCAGCCGTGAAATGTTCTACCGCATCTGCGATCGCCCTTCGATAGGAACCGGACACATCCCGCACCACACCATCAATGTCAAAAACTAAAATAAATCTGCTCATAACTTAATTATCCCTGTAGCTGGGGCGAGTGAGTGCACAAATTTTATTGGTTTCGGGCCCCTAAGCAGCGGGAAACCCAGCCCTTCGACAAAACTTTTAATCGCCGATGAGCCATTATTGAACAGAATGTGCTACGCTTAGCGATTGTAGAAATTTTTAATAAGTTCGATCGGAACCCTGGAGGTTTGCTTGTCCAAGTTCATCTTAAAAGTTCTCTGGCTAGAAGAGAATGTTGCCCTCGCCGTTGACCAAGTTGTCGGTAAAGGAACTAGCCCGCTGACAGCTTATTTTTTCTGGCCGCGCAAGGATGCGTGGGAAGAACTCAAAAACGAACTCGAAGCCAAACACTGGATTGCTGACAACGATCGCGTCGAAGTCCTCAACCAAGCTACAGAAGTAATCAACTACTGGCAAGAAGAAGGCAGACGGCGCCCGATGACTGAAGCTCAGTCAAAGTTCCCTGAAGTGACTTTTACCGGCAGCAACTAAGCCTAGCTTTCAGTTGCTACCCAGATAAATTGCCTGTGATGGCTAACAGGAGAACGAGAGAGGGGGAGAAGGCGAGAGGATTTGCTTTTTCCACCTCGTCCTGAAAAATACACTTTAAATGCGCTACAGCCGATCGAGATATTGCCCTTTTCAAGGGCGGTGAGGTATGTCAGGTAATGGGTAATGGGTAATTGGTAATTGGTAATGGGTAATTGGTAATTAGTAATCACTTGAGTGCACTAACTTAAGAAGCGCTATATTAACTCGAATTTTCAGACATAATCGGGTTTTGGGCTTGGTAGATTTGAGATGAGAGATTTAAGATTTATCCAAAACAAAGCTCTAAGTAGATAAGGGCAAAAATATCGTATCTACAAGATACTATTGTTTTTTACTAACAACTGACAACTAACAACTGACAACTGGCAACTGTCAACTGTCAACTGTCAACTGTCAACTGTCAACTGACTTCTTCCCGGAACTTATGGGCGCCGAAAGCACGATCGACCAAACCGAACAAATGCCGCTGGTAGTCAATCCCGACATTCTCCAGCAAGCCATCCTCTACAAAATTAACACTCGCGTCACCGCACGCGGAGAATTAGTTTTCCCCTGCGTACCGGGAATGGTAAACCACTATCTCAAGTCAATCGAAAAGCTATTTAGCACCCTCGACAGACCCCTGCCAGAAGACCGTAAAGAGGAACTCAGAAAGCTTTTAGCGACTAAATTAGAACAGGGCTACCGCACTTCAACAGCATCGATGATGATTCTGCAATACGAATCAGTGCAGCCGCCACAAACCGGTTTAGCTTGCAAAGTAATTGTCACTACTTCAACAGTAGGAGAACAATATAAAAGCTGGGTTGACACCAGAGAACCGCCTCTATTTGGTTCCCATCCCGATGCAAAATTGATGGCAACGGCTGCTAAATTGGGAAATCCCGATCGCATCCGCATCTTAGACGTGGGGGCCGGTACCGGGCGCAATACCTTACCGCTGGCAAGATTGGGCTATTCTGTAGATGCGATCGAGCTAACCCCAGCTTTTGCAGAACAATTGCAAACAGCCGCCACCGCCGAAAACCTTCCCGTCACAGTAACAGAAGGCGACGTGCTCGATCCCTTAATGCGGATGAAACCAGCCCGCTACCAACTTGCAGTTGCCGCCGAAGTCATCTCACATTTTCGAGACATCGATCAAGTACGGCTTTTCCTGGCGAAAATGTGCGATTTCCTCTGTCCCGGAGGCGTGTTGCTATTTAGCACATTCTTAACCGTCGGCGACTACCAGCCAGACGCCCTCGTGCGACAAGTTGCACAACTTTCCTGGTCTACTTTATTCACGCCCCAAGAGCTCGCCGCCGCCATGGAAGGCTTACCCTTAGTCCAAATATCCGACGAATTGGTGTGGGAATACGAACGCCACCACCTGCCAAAAGAAGCCTGGCCGCCAACGCCTTGGTTCCCGAGTTGGGCCACAGGTAGAGATGTCTTCCCGATGGCAAATGGACGGCCGCCCATGGAATTGCGCTGGATTTTGTGCCGTCGCAGCTAATACTATTTTCGATCTGAGGTACGTTGTTGCGCTTGAGCGCTCTTTATAATCTTAGGAAAGAGCGCTTTCATTGCAACAACGTACCTTGATTTAATTTTGATTGTTCCGTCTTGGTATTTCTGCAAAACCCAGATGCACCCGGAGCGCTGAAGCGCAACTACGTACCTTCGGAGCGCTGAAGCGCAACTACGTACCTTCGGAGCGCTGAAGCGCAACTACGTACCTTTTTTTATTGTGATTGTTCCGTCTTGGACTGATTTATAAGCTGCCCCAGCAATCAAAACCTTTGAGATAGCGTGATAGTTCCATCAAGTCTTTTTATTTTCACAGCATAAAGCCGACTTATTGTCAAATGTTACGGAGCCGACACACAAAAATTTACAAATATATATATTAAAATGTAAACATAGCGAAGTAAAATCGCCCGTGGGTGAGAAACCCGGTTGCTGATTAGATCCTATCTTGGCAAACCTGTGATTGCTTGCGATAAATTGGGTCGATCTGGCGTTGAAATTACGTAAAATTCGATACGCTATCTAAAATCGGTGCAACTATACTTAACAATGAATCAACAAAACCTATTCCTCCAGATAGACGACACTTTAGGGGAAGAGGATTAAACCATAGATTAGCTCGCTAATTGGCGAAGCTCCTGAGACACAAATATGCTTTTAACACGTCCACTACAAGCGTTTGGAGCAATCTTCGGGCACAAACCTTTCACAAAAAGATCGATCGAGCAAAAAACCAGTAAAAATTATTTAGAGGGGAATAGTTATCCCGCTCCAAACCAACAACTAGACTGGTATATCATCCAACTGGAAACGCTGATGAGTAACGCAAAATCTAACTGCACCGATGGAGAGATTGCCGCTTGGCTGCGGGGATTGCTGACAATTGCTTGGGCTGACGGCAACTTTGACGAAAACGAGCAAAAAATGATTGCTAGCCTGACTCAGGATGAACTAAATCCGGTATCTTTTGAGACCGGTTTTGAACCGATTACCGCAGAGGAACTAGCTGCTGTATTCGGGACAGGTACCGCCAACGGGGAGAATTTTTTGAGAACAGCAGTCATGGTAGCCTTAGCAGACGGTACTTACTCTCTGAGCGAAGACGAGGTACTTTACAAGTTTTGCACAGCTTTGGGTCATAACGTGGAGGCGATCGAATCTCTGCGACACACGATCGAAGATAGCAGCGCGCAGCCGCAGGAATCAAGCAGCCAAACAGCCGTTGATTATGCAGCAACACCGCTTTCTGGGCGGCCTCAACCTCAGCAGAAAAATGTCCTGACACCCGTGAAAGACTGGCTTGACGGCTGGGAAGTTCACGATCCGAGAGTGGCACGTTTTGTCTGCAAAATGATTCCACCGCAGTGTCCGTTTGAGCGAGATGTCGTATTATTCGGCCGCAAAATCGTCCACATTCCACCGATGTGCAAGCTTAACCCGCTGTACGAACAATTGGTGGGGATGCGCTTTCGAGCTCTCTGCTATTTGGCAGATGATTGCAAGGAAGATGTATCGTCATATTGTTAGGGGAATTGGGCATTGGGCATTGGGAATGGGGAATGGGGAATTGGTAATTGGTAATTGGTCAATTTTGTGAGATTTTCGATTAATGACTGTATGCTATGAACCAATGACTCCTAATTAGTTGAGTAGGATGGTGAATTTCTGTTTTGTAAAAAGCATTTTTTCTTTGAGTGCTGTCCCTGCTCGCGTGATTATATAAGCACTAGAACGGGGACAGCACTACATACAAAAGTAAAACACATCCTACTCCCTACTCGGGAGTAGGATGTGTAATTCACACCAAAAGATAAACATTTTACTTGGATCTGGTATCATAACTAATGACTACTGACTAATGACTACTGACTACTGACTATTGACCAATAATTATTGATTAAATTATGCAATTTATCGATCGCGCAGATGTTCAAGTCGCAGCCGGCAAAGGCGGCGACGGTATGGTAGCTTTTCGCAGAGAAAAGTATATACCGGCGGGCGGGCCAAGCGGCGGCACCGGCGGGCGGGGCGGTTCTGTGTTTATGGTGGCGGTGGAAAGCCTGCAAACGCTGCTGGATTTCCAGTACAACCGGATTTTTAAAGGCGAAAACGGGAAGAAGGGCGCGCCGAAGAATATGACTGGTGCTTCAGGAGCCGATCGCACGATCGAAGTTCCCTGCGGTACAGTAGTTTACGATGCGGAAACTCAGGCAATTTTAGCAGATTTGGTGACGCCAGGACAGACTTTTTGTGTTGCCAAAGGTGGTAAAGGCGGTTTAGGAAATAAGTGTTTTCTGACAAATTCTAACCGCGCTCCAGATTATGCGTTACCGGGAAAAGAAGGAGAACACAAGTTTTTGCGCTTGGAATTGAAGCTGTTAGCTGAAGTTGGAATTATTGGTTTGCCGAATGCTGGCAAATCGACGCTAATTTCTGCTTTGTCGGCGGCGCGTCCGAAGATTGCAGATTATCCGTTTACAACTTTAATCCCGAATTTGGGCGTAGTCAAAAAACCAACCGGCGACGGTACTGTTTTTGCTGATATTCCAGGATTAATTGCTGGGGCTCACGAGGGCGCGGGTTTGGGTTATGAGTTTTTGCGGCACATTGAACGGACTCGGTTGTTGCTGCATTTGGTGGATATTACCGATGAAGATCCGATCGCCGATTACATCACAATTCAAGAAGAATTGAAAGCTTACGGGCGAGGTTTGGGCGATCGGCCGCAGATTTTGGCTTTTAATAAGGTAGATGCGATCGATCTTGAGGATGAGGAAATTGGAAATGCGATCGCGCGATTGCAGGAAATCAGCGGTGCTCCGGTGTTGATGATTTCGGCTGTGAGTCGAGTTGGGTTGGATGAGTTGATGCACCAAGTTTGGCTGAAACTCGATGAGATGAATGAGGTTGAAGCGGAGGCGCTGTTAGCAGTGGGAGTCTTGTAGCCCTTATTTCCTGACATAGGGATTGAAACCGTTATCTGTGAAGATTGACACAATCAAAAACAGCAAAAAAACCAAAATTCCCGATCGGGGATTTTGCATTATTTTTGGCAATTGATATCAGAAACCAGTTGTATTAATCTTTGCATAATTCCCAGAAACCGGGTTTCTTCCGAAATCTCTGGCCACCAACCTAGGTTATCTGAGAAACCCGGTTTCTTAATCTTTGCATAATTCCCAGAAACCGGGTTTCTTAACTAAATGAACGCGATTATGGCTTGACAACAATAATTCCCTTACCTGGGCCCGAGAAAATTTCAACGTGAGCGACTCGCCCAGTCCCAGAATAAAATCTGACTTCGGCTTTCGCTTCAGAAGGCATTGATTTCCAACCACCATTAGAGGAAACTAGAATAGTTTTTAATCCATCATTCCAGTCAATTATAATTTGGTTGGGACTCTGCTTGATCGAACAGCCTATTGTTTGAGCCTGCGTTTGATTCTGTCCGTAAAAACTGCATTTGGAGCTATAATTTTCACCAGAATTTCTCGTCTGGGCTTGAGTATTGGTACAGAAAGCTATTGTCGAACCTAGTAGCAAATTAGCCACTAAAAATGTTTTATAAAATAAAGATAACTTAAGTTTCATAGTTGGGCGCTCCAGATACAAAAATGCGGTATTCGTTCAAAATTCAGACAGTGAAATTGCAACCAGGATAAAAATTCAACAAACCTTGTTAACTCTCAAATCTTCTTAATGTCCTCCCAACACCAGAATACAACCAACATTAGCCGATCGCACATTCCACTCAAACTCAACAATACAAACAATCGCAGCAACCATAATATCGGATAATTGGGAAGCAATTAACCTCCGCCACCAGCATGAGTATTGACCAACTAAACACAGACTACAGCATCGCCGGCCACCTCACCTTCGCCAGCGGAAACGGCGGTTTCCCGATGATTCACATCGACAACGGCCAAGCCAAAGCCTTGATATCTGTGTATTCCGGCCAAGTGCTCTCCTTCCAACCAGCCACCGAAACCGCAGACTTGATGTTCCTCAGCGACAAAGCCTACTACGCCGAAGGGAAAGCCATCAAAGGCGGTGTACCCATCTGTTGGCCCTGGTTTGGCCCAGATCCCGAAGGCTTGGGCCGCCCAGCCCACGGATTTGTCCGCAATCGCCTCTGGAATGTCGTCAACACCGGTACAACTCCTGACGGCGCCACCCAAGTCACCCTAGGCCTCAAGGATACCGAGGAAACTAGAGCAATTTGGCCCCAAGCTTTTGAACTGGCGATCGCAATTACGATCGGCACCACTCTCACAGTAGAATTAATCACCCGCAATCTCGGCGACAAAGCATTTCCCCTCACCCAAGCCTTCCACACCTATTTCCTAGTCGGAGACATCAACCGCGTGCAGGTGTTGGGTTTAGAAAACAGCCAATATCTTGATAAAGTTGACGGTGGAGTCGAAAAAACTCAAGTAGGTGCAGTCGTAGCTGTCGGTGAGGTCGATCGAATTTATCTCGATGTCACCAACGAATTCGTCATAGACGATACCGCCCTCAATCGTCGGATTCGGATTAAATCATCTGGCAGTAAATCCGCCGTTGTGTGGAATCCCTGGGTGAAAATTTCTGCAAGCATGGCCGACCTTGATGATAGCGATTATCAGCGTTTAATCTGCGTGGAAACGACCAATGCGGCGACGGATATTGTCGAAGTCCCCGCGAAAGGCGAGTTCCGCTTAGCGGCAGTTTACAGCGTTGAGCATGATTAAGGATTGAGAGCTTAATCTCAGCGGTGATGGGGCTAAAATTCCCAGAGTTGGATTGAAAAACTCTGTCACCGTAATGCCTAAGTCTTACCCTCAGAGATATTGCTATAATGAGATATCAAGATAAGTTATGGAAAAATCAACAGCTAATATCGTTTAAGCTTGGATCGGAATGATTTAACCGCAGAGAGCGCAGAGAACACAGAGTCAGAAAAGAGAGAGATGAATAATTCTAATACCAATGAATTTGATATAATATCCGAATATACTGAGTGGCAAAGTACCGAGTGGCAAGACTATTCATTAACGCAACTTTTCTACGAAGATGATGAAATTGAATATTCCTTGGAAGATGCTCAAGAAATCTATCAAATTAATCAATTTAAATCTACATAATGGATACAAATAAAAGACCATTCTTTGTCGTAAAATAAACCTCAAAGAACAAAAAAGTGATTTTTCTTATTGGCAAACTCAATCTTATCAAGCCAGACTTAAGGCATTAGAAGAAATTCGTCATAGTTATCACCAATGGAAATACAAAAATACTGAATCAAGACTTCAAAGAGTTTATACAATTTCTCAACGATAATCATTAATTACTATGGCAAAAGACATATTTCATAACACCGTCAAAATCGCTCTTCAAAAAGAAGGTTGGCAAATCACCCACGATCCTTATCAACTGCGCTATGGTATAGCTGATATCTACATTGACTTAGCTGCCGAATCAGCGATCGCAGCCGAAAAAGAAGGCAGTCAAATCGCAGTAGAAGTAAAAAGCTTTATTAGTGGCTCTAACATTTCAGCATTTCATACGGCTCTTGGTCAATTTCTAAACTACCGAATTGCCATAGAAGTTTCTGATGAACCAGGGCGTATTTTGTATCTAGCAGTACCCAAAGATGCTTATCAAACCTTTTTACGTTTTGAACCAGCAAAAACTGTCATTGAGCGGTATCAGGTTCGGTTAATTGTTTATAATCCAAATAGTGAGGCTATTGAACAATGGATAGAATAAATGAGTATCGCCAAATTGTTTGTCAATTTCTCGAAGACTTCGCCAAAGACGACACCCAAGCTCAGTTAATTTTTGACCATTCACGCGATCGCTATTTGGTGATACATCATAGTTGGCGCGATGAATATCGCATATATGGTTGCGCCATGCACTTAGATATCATCGAGGGCCAAGTTTGGATTCAGCAAAATAGCACCGAAGTCTTCATCGATCAAGAGCTAATTCAGCGCGGTGTCTGTAACAAAGATATCATTTTGGGATTTCGCTCACCCACAATTCGCAAACATCTTGCAGCTATCCTAGACAGTCAAGAAAGTGATACAGTTTGACAAGGCTTTTAACAATGGGCAATTGATAATTGGATCGAAAGCGGGTTTAACTCCCTCACCTATAATATGGATTGTTTGAGGGTAGGGTTTGAATCTCCATCAAAAAAATTCACTGTCAACTGTCAACTGTCAACTGTCAACTGCTATACTTACCATCAATGATTATGCAAAACTATAACTGGAAAAAACTCCAAAATGGCTCAGATATTCGCGGTATCGCCCTCGAAGGGGTTCCCGATGAAAAAGTTAACCTCACTCCCGAAATTGCGACAATTTTAGGTCAATCCTTTGTCAGTTGGTTGGTGCGAAAAGTCCATAAACCTGCGGAAAAGTTGATAATTGCGATCGGGCGTGACAGTCGCCTATCCGGGCCAACTTTAATGCAAGCAGTCATGGATGGTATCGCCTCAGTTGGTTGTACAGTATATGATTTTGAAATGGCATCAACTCCCGCCATGTTTATGAGTACAATCACTCCAGGTTTTGAGTGCGACGGCGCGATTATGCTGACTGCTAGCCATTTACCTTTTAATCGCAACGGCTTAAAGTTTTTCACCGCTAAGGGTGGATTACAAAAAAAAGATATTACCGATATCTTAACATTTGCCGAAACCAATGAGTTTAAAAAAGCTGCCGTTTTCGGTACTATTACCAAGCATGATTTTATCTCAGTTTATGGCAACCAATTTGTCGAAAAGATTAGGGAATCAGTCAATCATCCCGATAATTTTGAGCAGCCGCTGACAGGCTTGAAAATTGTTGTGGATGCGGGGAATGGTGCGGGCGGATTTTATGTGGATAAAGTCTTAAAGCCTTTAGGTGCTGACACTACCGGCAGTCAATTTTTAGAACCGGATGGTACATTCCCGAATCACGTGCCGAATCCCGAAGATAAACAGGCAATGCAGTCAATTTGTCAAGCGGTAATTGCCAATCAAGCTGATTTTGGGATTATTTTTGATACGGATGTCGATCGCAGTGCGGCTGTGGATCAATTTGGCAAGGAACTGAATCGCAATCGGTTAATCGCGTTGATTTCGGCGATCGTCCTACAAGAGCACCCAGGCTCTACCGTCGTTACGGATTCTATCACATCCGATGGTTTAACGCAATTCATCGAACAGGATTTAAAAGGAATTCACCATCGCTTTAAACGCGGTTACAAAAATGTGATTGACGAGTCGATTCGCCTCAATGCAGCGGGACAGGAATCGTGGCTGGCGATTGAAACTTCTGGACATGGCGCTTTGAAGGAAAATTACTTTCTGGATGATGGCGCTTACTTGGTGAGCAAATTATTGATTGAGTTGGCTAAATCCAAATTAGCTAATCAATCTTTGCCGGATTTAATTGCGAATTTACAAGAACCTGAAGAAAGTGCAGAGTTTCGGATTAAAATTGGTGTGGATGATTTCAAAGCTCAGGGAAATTTGGTAATTGAGAAACTGCAAGAATTTGTCTCAACCCAAGCCGACTGGGGAATTGTACCCAATAATTACGAAGGTTTGCGAGTTTCCTGCACGTCAGCTAGCGAATCGGGCTGGTTTCTGCTACGCTTGTCACTGCACGATCCGGTGATGCCTTTGAATGTTGAGTCGAATGTTAAGGGTGGTGTTGCTCAAATAGTCGATCGCCTTTTAGCTTTTTTCCAAACAACAGAATCTCTTGATTTGTCGGCACTATCGAGTAGATAAAGAAGACGGCGGTTGAAACCGCCAGAAAGATAAAGAAGACGGCGGTTGAAACCGCCAGAAAGATAAAGAAGACGGCGGTTGAAACCGCGTCTACACAAGCAAAGTCCGCCTCCGCGGACTGAAGAAAATAACTGAAGAAAATAACGCAATTTTCACCGTCAATTCTTCAACCTGCGGAGGCACGTGCAAGTTTGTATAGACGCGGTTTCAACCGCCGAGTTTTCTATTAATAAACCAAACCCAAGGAGGGATTTTATCATGTGGCTTTTAATCATTAAATGTTCTGCGGAAAGCTGGACTCTCAATTCCAAAGCTTTCAAAGTCATTGCTGACAAATATCCGGCTACGCCTCTTTCTTCCAAAAAGATGAAAGGCGACGGTGAACGCATCATGGAATATAAACTGGAAAATGTCAATGATGTAGAGGATTTTATGGAAGAATGCTTGACTTTAGAGGGTTTTACTGCCACTTTTGAATCTCTGTAAATCTCAAATCAAAAAGGTACGTAGTTGCGCTTCAGCGCTCTTTCATAGATTAGGATGAAAGAGCGCTAAAGCGCAACAACATACCTCAAATCAAAAAGGTACGTAGTTGCGCTTCAGCGCTCTTTCTTATATTAGGATAAAAGAGCGCTAAAGCGCAACAACATACCTCAAATCAAGAGCGCTAAAGCGCAACAACATACCTCAAATCAAAAAGGTACGTTGTTGCGCTTCAGCGCTCTTTCTTATATTAGGATGAAAGAGCGCTAAAGCGCAACTACATACCTAGAAGAGTCCTGGTGTTTCTAAAATCGGCTTGAGCTACGAATGCGTCCGTTGTAATTAACTGTGATTCTGCCATGTTGGGAAACAGTCACAACTGTCTCTACCGTATAGACAGACGAACCGGGTTTGTAACCTTGAAAAGTAAATGTCCAAGTACCATCACCATTGTCAACAAAAGGCGATTCGGCTGATGCGCCGTGCATCGATGCTTCGGCTCGATATTCGCCCAAACCGCCGTTAGCATTCTCTGCTGCTTGACGGGCTAAATTTTTGGCTCGATTCAGTTCAATGTTATTGGAAATAACTGTAATATCCGTGAATTCACTTTGAGAAGAGCGAAGGGGATTGCTGAAGGCGGGGGAGACTCCCACGGCTAAGGTTGAGAGTGCTAGCAAACAAGCAAGTCGGGTGGTTAGTTTCATAATACAAACTCATTTATAGTTTGTAAACTCTACGGGACTTGCGCTAACTGGCCCGGAATAGAGAAGACGGCGAATTCCATTCGCCCGATTTTCTTCAACCCGCGGAGGCGGGTTTTGTTTGTGTAGACGCGAATGACCTTCGCCCGGTTTTCCTTAAACATATTTTAGGGTGAATCAATTAATTTTTAATTTTCACTTTGGACTCGGCGGGTGTTTCCCCGTCGTTTAAATAGCGGTAACTCATCTTAGAAATATCCCGAATCAATGTTTGAGCTGGCTTCTCGGTTTCCGGCGGATGCTTCACCATCACCGCTACTAAATAACGCTTGCCGTTTGGCAAATCTACCATCCCCGCATCGGCTAGCATTGTATTAATGTTGCCGGTTTTGTGAGCAATCACTGCTCCTTCGCCCAAGCCTCTCGGTAGCAAAGAATCGTTTTTAGTTTGCCGCATGATTTGCAAAATACGATCGCGCGATTTGACAGAAACCAAATTTCCGCGATCGACTTGAGCTATAATATTTATCAAATCCTTCGGGCTGCTAGTATTCGTTCCCTCCAAATCTGGCAACTTATTGTGCAGCACCGTCGCCCTCAATCCCCAGTTGGCAAATTGCTGATTTAAAACCTCCGCACCTCCCAGCAACTCAACCATCATATTTGTCGCGGTATTGTCGCTGACAACAATCATCTTTTTCGCAACTTCCAAAGCCGAATATTTTTCACCCGGTGCGTCGTCTTGCATATCCCCAGAACCGCCGACAATGTGTTCCGGTTTCAGCGTCAGCACTTGATCTAACTGGATTTTGCCTTCATCTACTGCTTGGAAAAAAGCTACTAAAATTGGCACTTTTATCGTGCTCGCTGAAGCAAAAGGAGCATCGCCGTTAAAATTTACATAGCTTCCTGTATCTAAATCAACTAGAAATATTCCCGCTGTCAAAGTGGCATTTTCCGTTGCTATCACCTGAACTTCTGTTTTCAAAGCTGCTATTTCTTGATTCAATTGCAATGCTTCTGGGGTGGCTGGTGCAGCAACTGCGCTATCGGCTGGGTTTTTCTGGCCTGCGGGGGTTTCCTGTGTCGCTACGCCCGATCGACTCACAGCATTCACCACTGACAGCAGCGTACCGCAAATCACCGCCATCCCAACTCCCAAAATCAGCAACCGAGTAGCATATACCAACGGCGGCACGTTCCCAGTTGCAGAGCGTTTGCCCGGTCTCTGATTCGCTTGCGGGCGCGGTTTCGGCACGGGGGCTTTTTTGACCTTGGGGGCTGTTACCGGGTCTGGAATGCTCTCTGGTGGTGCGCTGGCTCGACTTTTACGGGCTGGGGGAGGAGTTGTCGTTTCGGGTTCGCTGATGGGATTGCTGGCCCGAGTGCTGACAGGGGAAGTCGGTTCAGGAAAAGCGAACATATCGACAGCAGCGAGGCCTTTTTTGCGAGGTTGGCGACTCTTCGCCTCCCCAATTTTGGTGGTTTTGCTGCTTCTGGGTTTTCTGGGATTAATTGCTGATTGGGGATTGGACAAAAAGTCCTGCGCGCTCAATTCTTCGGAGGTAGGTGCGGGAGAATTGGCTCTACTTCTCTTGCTGCGGCTTGGTTGTGGTGAGAAAGTCGCAGTTTCTGATGTGGGAATTTCGGAATTGCTGTTTGGCTGTTGGGGAGGGCGACGGCGGCCGGATTTGCCAGACTCGCTTGCTGTGCCGGATTGAGGCGGCTGCGGGCCGGAGTTGGCAGAGGCTATCGAGGACATCACTGATAATATCGATCGTTTGGGAAACCGCTCTGCCACGTCTTACTCCTTCTGCACTGTAAATTTCAAGTTTAAGATTTTTTAGCTTAACAGCCAATCGATTTTAGATTTTAGATTTTAGATTTTAGATTTTAGATTTACTCCACACGCACCCCTGCACCCAATTGTCACCCAAGAAACCGGGTTTCTTGACTAAAAACCTACGCTTTAAGTTAATTTCCCGGCAAGAAACCCGGTTTCTAATACCACGACACCTAGCTATCCGTTGGATTTTCCGGCAACGCCCCATCCAGAGTATCAGAAACTGGCGATCGCGGATAACTTTTCAATCCCCATTCTGTTTGACGAATCGCGCCCCGCAGCATGGCGACTTCATCCACTGTCGGATAAGCCCTGTTGTACAAACGCCGAAATTTTTCCATCCGACTTGCTGCTGTGTGCGGCTGCAAATATCCAATTTTCAGCAGCAGCCCTTCTAGTTGCTGGTAGTATCCCTCCAACTGTTCCAAGGGAGCACTGTTGGGGAGAGGGGGAGAGGGGGGGATTGGGAGAGGGGGGGATTGGGAGAGGGGGAGAGGGGGGGATTGGGAAAATATTCCCTCTTCCTGATTCCTTGTATCCGTTACATCCGTTACAGAATCTGTTGCCGAACTTCCCTCTTCCTTCTTCCCTCTTCCTTCTTCCCTCTTCCTTCGGAAATCTTCGTCCCGATACAATTCATAGCAGCAAATAGCTACAGCTTGAGCGAGATTTAAGGAAGTGTAAGCATCGCTGCTGGGAATCCGAATCAAGCGCTGGGCGCGGTTTAATTCGGCGTTAGTCAATCCACAATCTTCTCGACCAAAAATTAGGGCGCTGGGGGCTTCTAATAACCAAGGTAAAGCATCTGCTGGTGATTCTAGCGGCATTGGGTGCGATCGACCATCATCTCCTGTCGTTGCGATCGCCCTGACACATCCTACCAAAGCAGCCGGCAAACTCTCAACTACTTTAGCCGTTTCCAGTATGTCGGCGGCGCGCACAGCCATCAACCGGGCTTCTTCCCCTAAATAATCGCACTGGGGATTCACCAAAATTAATTGGTGCAAACCCATATTTTTCATCACGCGGGCTACAGATCCCACATTTAAGGGCCCTGCGGGTTCGACTAAGACGATTCGGATGTTGGCATGGGGCATTGGTAATTGGTAATTGGTAATTGGTAATTGGTAATTGGTAATTGGTAATTGGTAATTGGTAATTGGTAATTGGGCATTGGCTATTAGAAAAATCACTAACAAGTAACAAGTAACCAGTAACCATTCCCGATTCCCGATTCCCGATTCCCGATTCCCGATTCCCGATTCCCGATTCCCGATTCCCCATTCCCTCAAATAATTAAGAAAGACTATAGTTAATTTACCTACTGTCAAAATTAGCATGGCAAAGCAACGATTGAAGTCCGATTTACCGACTAAGATGTGTCCGGTGTGCGATCGACCTTTTACTTGGCGCAAAAAATGGGCCGACTGCTGGGATGAGGTGAAATACTGCTCGGATCGCTGTCGCCGCCGCCGTAATAGCACAGAAAATTAAGAATGTCTTGCCATTTGCCAAACTGAGGCTAAGATTGCAAAGGAAAAATTTCACGGTTAGAAGTATGGCATCGCAACAGGTGCAACCAAAGCTAGTTATTCACGGCGGTGCCGGTAGTTGTCTGCAAAGCAAGGGCGGAATTGAAGCGGTGCGGAAGTCGCTTTACGATGTTTTGGAGGCAGTGTATCCGCTGCTGAAAAATGGCGCAAGTGCCGTAGATGCAGTAGTGCAGGGCTGTCGGTTGTTGGAAGATGACCCGCGATTTAATGCGGGTACGGGTTCTGTGGTACAGTCGGACGGGCAAATTCGGATGAGTGCTTCGCTGATGGACGGTTTGGCGCAGCGTTTCAGTGGCACAATTAATGTGGCTCGGGTTCAAAATCCGATCGAACTTGCTCAATTTTTGCAGACTTCGGACGATCGCGTATTATCTGATTACGGTGCGGCGGAATTGCTGCGAGAACTTCACTTACCGATTTACGATCCGATGACGGATTTGCGGTTGCACGAGTGGATGCAGGAACGCCAAGGCAATTTTAACAGAGCAATGGCTAATGTGGTCGCGGAACCTGCGGGTGTTGGCACCATCGGCGTTGTAGCTTTGGATACTCAGGGACGCTTGGCTGCTGGAACTTCGACTGGCGGCAAGGGTTTTGAGCGCATCGGGCGGGTTAGCGACTCCGCAATGCCTGCGGGAAATTATGCGACGGGCAATGCGGCGGTTAGCTGTACGGGTATCGGCGAGCACATCATGGATGAGTGTTTGGCGGCGCGAATTGTGATTCGGGTAACGGATGGTTTGAGTTTGAAAGCTGCTTTTGAGCGTTCTTTTGCGGAAGCTGACGATCGCAAACGGGATTTTGGTGCGATCGGGATTGATGCTAATGGTGCGATCGCGATCGGCAAAACTAGCGAGATCATTCTCGGTGCTTTTCACAACGGTACGGAAATGGGCGATACTTTGGAAACAAACAAGGGAACGTTAGTTTTTGTTGCTTAAATTTGCATAGAAGCGGTGGTTTAGATTCCCGACTTCGCAGGAGTTGTCGGGAATCTCGATCGGCGTTAGTTTAATATCATGTCCGGTAGCCTCGTTCCGATTCGGACTTGATATTAAAACGAACGGTAGCTATCCCGTAACGAGCCAAAAACTTCACCCCAAAGTCAGGATTCCCGCCGCCAAATCTACCACTAACCGTTTAGTTTTCAGCCATTCCATCCCGATGATAATTTCTGGTATCTCATCTCCTGCTACCACAGGAATATTAAATTCTTGACCGTCAATTTGCACAGTGCCGATATAAATATTAAAAGTACCTTCTCCTCGTGCAGTCTTCATGGGGTATTCATCATCTACAAGCAGCCAATTAAAATCTAAATCTTGGCTGTTTATCGCCAACCAACCGCTGAATCCCGTATCTAGAAGCGCATCCGCAAATATGACTTCCCCATCAGCCGCTACCAAACTTATTTCAAAAAATAGTTGATTTGTCTCTTCATCAAACTTTCCTTGAATCATAAAATACTGCCACAAACTCCGGTCTCATTCAAGCGCCGAACAACCATTAGTTTTTGGGGAGAATTTGTTAACAGCTTCCCAAAAGCGACGAGTTGATCTTTCTCAACAAAATATTCGCCACTATCAGGATCGATAACAACGTACCAATTGTAGTGAGTCGCCATGAGTTCGTCGCGGACTCGTTCAAAAATCGGGCGACAGCGCTGCCACCGCACTTGGCTTTCAGCTTTTTGTTTTGCTTTCTCTTCGGGAGAAATCGGAGTTTTTTTGTATTTGTCAGAGATGTGGCGGGGTTTCCATCCGGCAGGTGCTGTTATCATAGTTTTTGTATTAGCTCTGAATCTAGTTTAGCAAAGATCGCCGACTCATTCCGGCTCCAGACTCAGAAATTAAGCGAATTTTTTCCTGCAATCTGGCAAAAACTACTGGGAGCATCTCAGTTTTGCAAGAAGCATTTTTTCTTCACAGTGCTGTCCCCGCACAGCAAAGCGTATAAAAGCACGCGAGCGGGGACAGCACTGTAAATGCAAAACTGAGATGCTCCCAAACTACTTCACCGTCACTTTTCCTTGAGCAATTTGCTCAGTACCGCTAGCAATTTTTTGTCTGAGTGCTGCCAGACGCTGCTGTTTCAATGCGCGATTTCTTTCTTCTAGCAGTGGTAATGCTTCGCTAATTAGTTCTTGAACGCTGTCATAGTTGCCAGCTTGTAATTGCGATCGCACGTAATTTTCTTGTTCGGGTTTTAGGGTAACGTTCATTGTCTGGGCCCCTCTAAAAAACCTTAAATCAATTATACTATAATAATTTAATCATCACCATTCACCTCAACGATCTTAAATTCGCAACTGCCAAAGTTTAACTGTACCATTATCGCTACCGCTGACGAGAGTGTCGCCCAACTGCCCGATCGCCACCGCCGACACCGGGCCCGAATGTCCCTCCAAAGCGTGCAGCAATTCGCCACACAAATTCCAAAGCCTAACAGTACCGTCAAAACAGCCCACAGCAAAGTATTTCCCGTCGGGGCTAATGGCAGCGGCGGAAGTGATGCGAATTCCGGTTTGCACCGAATGCAATAATTCGCCTGTTTCCAAATCCCACAGGGCGATCGTTTTGTTGGCATGACAGACTAGAATTTGGCTGTCTGGAGTAATTGCTACATAATTTTCGCTACCAAATGTTCGCCGCACTTCTCCCCCCGGTAATTCCCACAAAGTCACGGTAGCGCGACAGAAACCGCTGGTTGCATTCAGCCCGCTGGCTATTAACATTTTGCCGTTGGGACTCAGGGCGATCGCACTTATGTCATCTCCTTGATAGCCTTTCAAAACTTGCAGCAGTTGGCCGCTGTTGAGGTGTTGCAGCTTGACAGTGCCGCAGGTGGTGCCGATCGCCAAAATTTGCCAGTCGGGACTCACAGCGACAGATTCGTGGCGGTGTACGTCTGCTAAACGCTTCATCTGTTCTCCATTTTGCAGGTTCCACAGTTTGACTGTACCCGCGCGCGATCGCGTCAGCAGCGTTTTGCTAGCGGGGCTGAAAGCAACTAGCAACACGGCGGTTGAATGTCCGCAAATAGTCCGCAGCAGTTCCCCGCTGTGCAAACTCCAAACTTTCACTGTACTGTCGTGGGAACCGGTTGCTAGTAATTGTCCGTCGGGACTGATCGCAGCCGAGAGAATGCTGTCTGAATGGTGGAGAGTGGCTTTTAAGACTGCGCCGGATGAGGTTTTCGGTTGTTTTTTATACCCGGCTATTACCAGCCAGTCGATCGCATCCCTCCAATTTTTGAGCGCATTTCGGGGTCGATTTGTCAATATTTCTATGTATCGGTACAAGGTTTTGGATAAGTCAACCTCTACACCCTTGATTTGTTTGTTAAGAAGTACCGCCATCTCGGCGGGGCTGTAACCGCACAGCAAGCCGCACAAGTGCCTTTTTTCCACGGGTGTCAGCCCTCTTCGGGTGTGGGGGGCGAATTCTAGTTTGGCATTGGCTAAGTCGCTGTAGAGCTTTTCGATGTCCCAGTCGTAGGTAGCCCGTGTAAAAGGTTCTTCGGGTCGATCGAGGTTTGAGGGTGTCATTTGTGGCAGTCGCGATCGAGTTCCTAGTCAAATTCCTAACCAAAATCCTAACATTCGCTGTGCGCGATCGGACTGGATTCACCACTAATCTATTTTTAACACAGCAAACAGCCAAAAGAGTTTCGGGTTGAAAATGCGTTTCAATCCTTACCTTTACAGTTTGCAAAACAACTATACATCAAGCGGAGAAATAGAAAATGTCTGGAATTGCGATCGGCTTATTTTTTGCTCTAGGTTTAGTTTTAAGTTTAGTTGGTTCTATCTGGGGATTGGTTCAAGCTTTCCAAGAGGAGGTTGTTTGGGGTGTGCTTTACCTGGTTGTCCCATTTGCTGGATTCGTTTTTTATGCCAAAAAATGGGGTAATCTCAAAATTAGAAAAACTTTTTTAATTCAATGTGCTGGATGGTTCATGATTGTATTGGGAAGCATTACTACAGCAATTTTTGCACCCGCACCCTCACCTAATGTAGATCGGGGTTCTAACGAGCAATCGCCCTCTGCTTTTCCTTCGGATTCCAATACTTCTCCATCACCTAAGCTATCGCCTGCTCCCAAACCCAAACCATCTCCTTAAGTTTCCGCAGCACCTAGCGCCGAGCCTAATTCTGTGCTTGTTGCTGCTCAACCATCTGACTTACTTGAAGCAATCGATTTGGAAAACAACTATACATCAAAAGGAGAAATAGAAAATGTCTGAAATTGCGATCGCCTTATTTTTTAGTCTGGGTTTTATTTTAGCTACTGTTGGCTATATCTGGGGATTAGTTCAAGCTTTCCAAGAAGAAGTAGTTTGGGGATTACTTTACTGGTTTATTCCATTTGCTTCCTTAATTTTTTATATTAAAAAATGGAGCAATAAAAAAATCAGAAAAACACTTTTGATTCAACTAGCTGCATGGCCAATGTTTTTATTAGGAGGCATTATTACTGTGGTAAGTTATGGCGCAGAGTTTACAAAATTGGCTCAGTCGGGAACCATAACCGTAAACCAAGGATCTAGCGAGCAATCGCCCTCTTCTTTTCCTTCAGATTTCAGCACTTCTTCATCGCCAAGTCAAGAGCAATCTCCTGCTTCCGAGAAATCTCCTAGTTCCGAGTCATCCCCTCAACTTTCGCCAGCACCTATTCCTGAGCCTAGCTTTGGTACCGTTGGCGGTCAACAATATGACTTCAAACAATCGATGAAGCTCGGTTATGCCTACTACGGACAGGGAGACTATCAAACAGCTTTAATCAACTTTAACAGAGCTTTGCAGGTACGCCCGGGCAATACTTATGCTGTCAAGGCTGTTGACAATACCAAAAACGCGATCGCCCAATCAAATAGCAAATAATCCACATCAACATTCACTTAACATTAACTCAACACAAAATCATGAAACAAACATCAGACAAACTAGAATTCGTAGAAATGTTCGCATTTTGGATGCAGCTATTTGTTGGGGGAAGTTTTTTATTAGTAGGCGTATTTGGAGGTTTGTCTTCTGGCAGTTTTTTCCTTTATTTATTTGCTGTCGTTGGTTTGCTATTGGTGATATTTGTCGAGATAGAAACCATTGCCTTTGATAAAAGTCTCGGTCATCTGACTATCAAGCGGCATAAACCACTGATTGCCAAAACGAAACTTATCAAACACCTGCTTCAAGATATTTCAGGCGTGGAAATACAGGAGATGTCGAGCAGTGAGAGCAATACCTATCGTGTATGTCTGGTGTTGAACTCAGGTAAGAGACGTGTTCCTCTAACTTCTAGTTTCAGCACTGGTTTAGGAAGCAAGCACAAAACAGCCGAAGTCATTGCGACATTCTTGAATATTAGAAATTATGGTCTTGACGGCTTTCCCACAGATAACTCTAACGAACTCAAATGGGACACTATAGAAGAGGAAATTACCCACTGGAAAACAGCAATTAAAAGTGATCCTAATGATGCTGATGCTCGCATGAAATTGGGATTAGCTTTGATGGTTCAAGATGCAACCAACAATAAAGAACAAGCAATGGGCTATCTCAAAGAGGCCGAGGCTTTGTTCAAAGCTCAAGGCTATGACGAGGAAGCAATGCAGGCTGCTCAACTTTACGGTGTGGCTTATTGGGGAATGATGGGAAAGCGAGGTTCAGATTATCAAGATTGATGCACTTAGACTCAACAAACTGATGTTTCCCCACCCACCAGCAACTCAAGAATCATCTCCGGGTACTCAGCCATCTCCTCGACTTGATGCAGCATCTGTACCCGGTAACAAAGATGAATTTAAAAAATTAATAAAACTTGGCTATGTCTGCTACGCGCAAAGAGACTATCAAACGGCTTTAATCAATTTTAACAGAGCTTTGCAGGTGCTTCCGGGCGATGCTTATGCTGTCAAGGCTGTTGGCAATACCAAGATGGCGCTCGTCGGCCGCCGGACTAAATAATCCGTGCATAACAAATTGCGTACAGCAGAGAAATCAGTAATTTAGATCGTTCTCAAAAATAACAGGATAAGCTTATGAAAGTTCTCAAGCAAACACCAACTAAACTAATAATTCAAAACTCTAGCATCTGGGACGGTTTAGTCTTAATTTCTCCCTTCATTATAATTGGATTATTGCAGATCATCTTGGCATCCAACTGGATCGGTGGAGGCATATTTCTGTTATTCTCCCTGTGTTTGTTGGATGGCGCGATATCTGAAATTTATATCTTTGATAAAACTTTGGGGAAAATGACCGTTAAACGACGGGGTTTGTCGCTTAATCATGTTGTCGAACGATCGATTCGCGATATTTGTGCAGTCGAATTAGCCGAAATAGAAGATGGCGAGGGAAATTATAGCTACTATGTTGAGTTATTGATGTTGGGGTGCGATCGCATTTGTTTGAGAAGCAATTCAGTAACAGAACAATGCCAAATGGCTGACTTAATCCGCAGCTATGTCTCGACGTGCGATCGCAGTCATAGCACTGAAGCAATATCTTTGCCAAGCAAGTGCACCCGAGGCATTGTCAAATAATTTGTGCATGATAAAATGGACACAATAGAGAAAATACCTATTCAAGCTTTTGTGTCATCAAAAAAATGAACTCATGAAAAAACTCAAGGGAACGCCTTTTAATGAACTAAAAATTACAAGATCTAACATCTGGCTGGACTTGTTATCTAGCTTGCCCTTCATTCTCATTGGATTGTGGCTGGCTTTTAATGCAACAAATACAACTCTAAGTTGCCAACGCATAGAATCTAAACAAGGCAATTGTAAACTCACAGGATGGAGCTTTTTGGGTTCAAATATTCAAGAAATATCTCTGGATAATTTAGTGGGAGGCAAAGTTACCACAGGTAGGAAGCGTAGCACCAGAGTTGAACTGTTAACCAAATCGGGGGAAATTCCGTTTACGGATGGCTACACTGCTTGGGGGGATAAAAATGATATTGCTAATAAAATCAATGATTTTGTTGCAAATCCCGATCGCAAATCGTTGAATGTAAGTCAAGACGATCGTTGGTTTCTATGGACATTAGGGAGCATATGTGTGGTGACGGGGGTATTAGAATATGTTTGGAAGCGCGAAAAATTAAATCTATAGCTTTGATAAAACTTTCGGTAAAATGACTGTTGAACAACGGGGTTGGTGGGTGAATAATTTTACCGGATACTTCTATTGCGAGATTTATGAGTAGAAGTAGGTACTGGAAAATATAAAAATTAAGGTATTCGCTACTATCTTTGTCTGTTAATGTTATCTCAACCCAAGATGTACTTTAACAGCAGAAAGCAAAAACA
This sequence comes from Microcoleus sp. PH2017_28_MFU_U_A, assembly GCF_020738035.1. Lineage (NCBI taxonomy): Bacteria > Bacillati > Cyanobacteriota > Cyanophyceae > Oscillatoriales > Microcoleaceae > Microcoleus > Microcoleus sp. PH2017_28_MFU_U_A. The sequence goes on along the minus strand of NZ_JAEQCX010000037.1, from coordinate 18,002 downwards.
ACAAAAAATGGCTGACTCCATTTGCAGCTATTTGGACAAGCGATCGCACTAAATGAATGCACCTGCGACTTTAAGTACGCGCGGCGCAGCTATCCCTCTGGGCTAATCGCCCAAATCAATAATTAACGATACTTAGGTAGGCGCCAATAAACTTTACATTCTGTTACATTATAAAGTTTTCTTCATTTTTGTTTGCCATTACTTCCTGTACGATCGCGCTAGAAAGCTAACGTTTCACTCCCAATGAGATAATTAATATTTTTTAATATTCCTGTCCTTAAATCACGGAAAGCTATCTGAAACGCAGCCGCAGGTGAACTCGCGACATTTGTTGTCGGTTAGACATTTTAGTGCTAGCCTATTAGCAAGATAAAAAGGGTTATCCTATAGGATCGCTTCCAATAATATATAACTTAACAATTTGACGTAGCCTGGTCGGGAAGTCGATCTGTAACATCAGTTTTGGATTTAAAAGGTGAAGTAAATGAAAATAATCAAGTACACAGCAACGGAACTAATAATTCAGACTAAAAGCATATTAGATTTTTGGTTCCCTAGTTGTTTATTAATGACATTTGGACTGATCGGGCTGACTTTTGACTATCATGCAGCAACTTTGAGCTGCCAGCGATCGCACGAAAAACAAGGAAATTGTCAGTTGGTGCGATCGCACTTACTGGGATCGAACATCCAAGAAATTCAGCTTGCTGCTTTGCAGGGAGCTAAAGTAGAAAGATTTGGCTCCAAAAGCAGAGTTGTACTTGTGACGAATGTTGGCGATGTTCCTTTTAGTGCTAACTCGACTAACTGGGGGAATAAAGACGCTGCTGCTTCGGACATCAATTTTTATCTTAAAAATGCAAAATTTCGCTTGCTGCGCTTAAGCCAAGACGATCGCTGGTTGGGATGGACAGGAGGCATATTTTTGCTCGCAGGAGTCGGAGTCATCGCCTTGGGAAATAAAGAAACCTACAGCTTCGATGGAACTTCCAACACCTTGACTGTTAAACGGCGGGGTTTGTTGGCCCGTAAAGTAATTAAACGCTCTCTGTTCGAGATTTATGGGGTGGAAGTCGATCGCACAAAAGATCGGGATCATGATGTTTGGTACCAAGTTAGACTGTTAGTTAGTGGAGGAGATCGCATATCCCTTCCCCACACTATGAGCCCTTACAAGCAAGTAGAAATCGCCAAAGCGATTAACAACTACCTCCACGCGCGATCGCACGAAAGTATTTGTAGTGATGATTGCAGTCAGAGTGAAAATTCTGCGGACTAAAGTCTTCACTACAAACCTAGTTCTTTTTGCGGACTAAAGTCTTCACTACAAACCTATAGCGGTTCTCAAAAAAGTGAGGTATGCCCTATGCCCTATGCCCTATGCCCTATGCCCTATGCCCTATGCCCTATGCCCATGAGTACCTCATCTTTGTGAGAAAGGCTATAGTTATTTGTTTCCATCTTTCAATTTCCAACCTGGTTTGACAACTTGGCGGGAACGGGCAATTACTAAACAGTCATTGGGAACATCTTCTGTTACTATAGAACCAGCCGCGACATTAACATCTTCTCCCAAAGTTATCGGTGCTACCAACACACTGTTGGAACCTGTTTTGCTCCGATCGCCTATCTGAGTTTTGTGCTTATTTTTGCCATCGTAATTGGCGGTAATTGTCCCAGCGCCGATGTTGACTTTTTCTCCCAAAGTCGCGTCGCCTAAATAAGACAAGTGAGCGACATTCGTTCGATCGCCTAGTTGAGCATTTTTCAATTCTACAAAATTGCCCACGCGACAGTTGGCGCCTATTTGCGCGTGTCCCCGCAGGTGTGCGTAGGGGCCAATTCGCGCATTTTCTGCCACAATACTGTCCGAAATTACTGAATAAAGCACAGTCACGTTTTCCTTGATTTGACTGTTTTCAATCAAACTACCGGGCCCGATGCGACTCCCAGAGGCGATCGAAGTTTTACCCCGCAAGTGAGTTTGCGGTTCAATTACGACATCCGACTGCAACTCTACGGTATCGTCGATCGTGATGCTGTTGGCATCGATCAGCGTCACGCCCGCTTTCATCCACTTATCCTTTACCCGCGCTTGCAAAATATCGGAAGCTGTGGCTAAATGTTTGCGATCGTTAATTCCCAAGATTTCTTGATAATCTTCAACATCCACCGCCATCACGGGAGAGAGAATACTTACCGTATCAGTTAGGTAATATTCTTTTTGGTCATTGTCTGCTTTCAAATCTGGCAAAATTTTCTCTAAATGCGGCCAGTGAAAACAATAAACACCTGCATTGATTCGCTGGTTTTGCTTTTGAGTTGTTGTACAATCGCGGTCTTCGACAATTTGCTGGACTAAGTTTTGACTGTCAGTAAATACTCGCCCATATCCTTGAGGATTCGGCAAATTAGCTGTCAATATAGTAGCAGAGTTTTGGTGCTGTTGGTGAATTGCCATCAATTGTTTGATAGTTTCTGCCCTCAGCAAAGGTACATCCCCATTTAATACCAGCAAATCTCCTGGAAATCCCTTTAAGTGAGGCAGCAATTGCTGGATGGCGTGACCGGTTCCCAATTGTTCGGTTTGTTCGACAAATTCTAGGGGAGGAAATTGAGAATTGTCCGATTTTTCATGAGCTTCCATCAGAGATTGTTTAACGAGTTCACCTCGATAACCGACTATGACAAGTCGCCGGGAAATTTCTATTTCTTGACAACTTTGGAGGACTCGCTCAACTAGCGATCGACCACCCAATTCGTGGAGAACTTTGGGCAAGTCAGATTTCATGCGCGTGCCGCGTCCAGCAGCTAAAATTGCTATTGCTATCATTGTGCGATCGAGCTATTTGCTATAAAAAATTGACTAAATGATGATATCACTCGCTGTCCGTCGATGGCACTGCGATCGCACAATTTTTTAATCTCCAATCTCGAATCCGGGCGCGGCAAGTCTTTTTGCAGCCTGATGTCGGTTTGAGGGGCGATGCTTGCGGTATCTTGGAGTTGCGCGCCCGAGATCGAATTTCTGAGGGCTGAAGTCCGAACGATCAAACCTGAGTTCGTTTCGTAGTAAGGACTTCAGTCCTTCCCCAAGAGATGCGAGGGGGAGCGAGGGTGATAATTTGCATCTTTGAGCTTGAATTTACCGAGATAGATTATACTATTCGTTGAATTTCAGTTATGGTGTTTTTAACTCAAAAAAACTATTAGTTGCTTCTTCCTCCTTCCTTCTTCCTTCTTCCGACTTTCTTCTTCCTTCTTCCTTCTTCCTTCTTCCTTCTTCCTTCTTCCTTCCTTTCTGCATTATCAGGTGTCCAGCTATGACAGAGCTTAATTTTCAGGAACTTGCCAAGCAGGGAAATCCACAGGCGATCGCATCTTGGCTCAACAGCCAGTTGCCATCTGAAGGGATCGCAGCCTCCGCGAATCTCGACGGCGACTGTTTGGATGTAATTCTGGAGGCAGAGCAACTACCGATAGAAGATACATTAGTTGATTTTGTCCGTGAAAAACTGACGGATTTGCAGCCGAATTCGATTCGCAAAGTGAAGGTTGAGGGGCGAGAAAGCGGTGAGATTGGGGCTGCTTGGAGTCAAGAGTTTAGTTTGGAGAGCAGCATTTTGGAACCACAAAGCTTTGCGGGAGAATCTGTCCCTAATATTGCGGTTGCTAATGTTGCTAATATGGACGATCGCACAGAAAGAGAGAGTACAGATATGGATGAGGAGAAATCGCCGGAATTGGCTGCATTTGAGAACCGATTGCGATCGACTTTCATTGTCGTCGGGCTGGTAACGGGTTTGTTGGCGATCGCCGTGGTGGCATTTGTCAGTAAGATGTTAAACGAGCCGCCAGCAACTGCTCTGAAGAATCCAGATGAAACTGCCAATGTAGCAAGAGTACCGGATACCTTTCGAGAAGCCGTTAACAGCGCCCTCAAAGCAGCAGAGTTAGGGCGATCGGCAAAAACGAAGGAAGATTGGACGATCGTTGCCGATCGCTGGCAAGAAGCGGTATCGTTGATGAGAAGAGTACCCGTATCCAGCGCCAACCATCAACTAGCTCAGACAAAAGTAATCGAGTATCAAAAATATCTGCTTTACGCTCAAGAATCAGCAGTAAATCCACCTCCCCCAGAGCCAACTCCCGCAACAGCCGAAAAAGCAACTTCTAAGAAAGCCAATTCCGAAAAAGCCGAACCGGAGAAAGCAACTTCTAAGAAAGCCAATTCCGAAAAAGAAAGCTCCGAAAAACCTAATCCTAAGAAAGCTAATTCCGAAAAAGCCGAACCGGAGAAAGCAAATCCTTCTCGATAAATTAGGTACGTTGTTGCGCTTCAGCGCTCTTTCTTATATATATGTAAGAGCGCCCAAGCGCAACTACATACCTAAGAATTAGCCTAGATCAAGCGCTCTTTCCTATATATCTTAAAGAGCGCTGAAGCGCAACTACATACCTAAGAATTAGCCGAGATTAAGCGCTCTTTCCTATCGCTCTTTCCTATATATCTCAAAGAGCGCTGAAGCGCAACTACATACCTAAGAATTAGCCTAGTTCAAGCGCTCTTTCCTATATATCTCAAAGAGCGCTAAAGCGCAACTACATACCTAAGAATTAGCCGAGATATTCTGCTTTCTTGGGTATTTATGAATTACCGAGAGATGTCCTAGCACAAATTTGAATAGTTATGAATGACAATAATTTAATCGTTTCCCCTGAATGGTTGGCCGCCAATACCGAAAATCCGCAAGTGGTAATTGTAGACTGTCGGTTTGCTCTCGCCGATCGAAAATTGGGACAAAAACAATATCAAGAAAGTCACATTCCCGGATCTTTCTATTTAGATTTAAACGAAGATCTGGCGAGTGTAGTTGGCACCCACGGCGGCAGACACCCGCTGCCCAATATTGCAGAATTAGCTAATAAATTCAGCGCTATCGGCATTAATTCATCAGAAACTTTAGTCGTGGCTTATGACGATTCGCGACTAGCTTTTGCGTCTCGCTTGTGGTGGCTGCTGCGATACATGGGACACAGCAAAGTCGCTTTGTTAGACGGCGGTTTCAGTGCTTGGAAAGCGGCGGGATATCCGGTAACAGATACTTGGACAGAAACCCGCGATGGTAAATTTGTAGTGCAATTGCAGCCGAATATGGCGGTTGATATCGAGGCTGTAAAAGAGCGAAAAGACTTGCCGGAGACAGTTTTGGTTGATTCGCGAGAAAGTGAGAGATACGAGGGCTTGCGGGAGCCGATCGACCCTATTGCAGGCCACATTCCGGGTGCTGTCAACTACCCTTGGCAAGGAGTGACCGAGGAAACTGGAAAAGTGCGATCGATCTCCGAACAAAAACAGTGGTGGACGGAATTAGAAAAAGCGGAAGAAATCATCGTTTACTGCGGTTCCGGCGTGACAGCTTGCGTTAATTTACTGTCCTTAGAAATCGCCGGAATTCCCGATGCTAAACTCTATGTCGGTAGCTGGAGTGACTGGTGTTCCTATCAGCTATAACCCGGCGGTTAAAACCTTGTTTGTACAACATTTTCTTCAACCCACGGAGGTGGGTTTTGTATGTATAGACGCGGTTTCAACCGCCACGTTTCCTAAAAATCGAAATAAATATAAGGTAAACCGCCTTCCGGCGCCAACACCCAAACCGCATACAAACAAAGCGGCACTAATACCAATTTCACCGGCCAATTTAACTCCAACTTCAAACCCCGACTCAAAATATAATTTCCCAGCATAGCAGCAGCCACAGCAGCCAAAATCCAAGTTAAATGTATTCTTTCCAAGCCCAAAGCTTCCACATAAACTTTATGCGAAAACTGCACATCAGCAGGATGTCCCCACAAATGCGAAATCGCCCATCCCGAATTCTTTAAATCGGGAAGCCGGAAAAATATCCAACTACCAAAAACCATCGTTTGAGTTAACAGCCAACCGATCGCCATTCCGATCGGATTTTCCCACAAAAAGTCGATCCGCAACTTCTTAAAAGTCACATCCGTCACCCGGTGCACCGCCAAAGCCAAACCGTGCAAACCCCCCCACACTATAAATCCCCAAGCTGCACCGTGCCAAATTCCCGCAATTAACATGACAAGAGACAAATTGAAACAAGTGCGCCACAAACCAACGCGCGAACCTCCCAAGGGAAAATACAAATAATTCCGCAGCCAATCCCCCAAAGTCATGTGCCAGCGCCGCCAAAAATCAGCGATGCTCGTACTAAAATAAGGAAAATCAAAATTTGGTGGCAAATACCAACCCAACAGCAAAGCAGTACCGCGCGCCATGTCAACGTAGCCGCTAAAATCGAGATAAAGTTGCAGCCCGTAAGCAAAAATCGCCAGCCACAAATCCTCGCTACCCGCGCGCTGCAAGTTGGTAAAACTTAAATCGACATAAATTCCCAAGTTGTCGGCGAAAAGACCTTTTTTTACTGCACCAAAGGCGATCGTCCAAAGGGCCTCAGAAATGCGATCGGGCGTCGGAAATTTCTGGGATTTCAGTTGATATATCAAGTTATGATAGCGAGTAATCGGCCCGGAAATCAGTTTCGCAAAAAACAACTTGTAAGCAGCAAAGTGCAGCAGCGAAGTAGCAGCCGGCGCGCCTCGGTACACGTCAATCAAATAAGCAATGCACTCAAAGCAAAAGAAACTCAATCCCAGGGGTGCGATGACGTGAGTTTTTACCCAGTTAGCGCTGTCTAAAGCAACAGGCCAATTTAACAAAGTGCCGATCGAATTCAAGAAAAAAGGTACATACTTAAAACCCAGCAGCAGCAAAACATTCAGCCCTATTCCCAGCCACAGTACCAACAAGCGCCGGCGATTCCAAGATTCATTAGCAATCCGCCAATCCAAAGGTTCCCCGATCGCCATCGCCAAGCAGTAATTAAACACAACACCGAGTAACAGCAGAGGAATATACCAAATTTGCAGCGAAGCATAAAAAATCAGACTTCCCGCCAGCATGACAAACAGCCGCCACCACCGCAGGGGAACCAACCAGTAAGCCACGAACAAAACTAATAGAAACAGGGCATATTGAAGGGAAATGAAAGTCATGCGATTTTAGATTTTGGATTTGGGATTTTAGAATTGGGAAGGGCTGATTATGTGTGGGTTGGGAGCGCGGGGCTACTGTTTCATTGTTTTTTAAATCGAGACTAAAGCTAATACTAACTATTAAAATTTGTTTGCACTAGGCGATCGATACCATCAGTGTGTCGCTACTTAAAAAATCGTTTTTTGAGAGATTGTGAATGGCGACACACCCTACAGTTGCTACTGAGAACGCATATATTTTACAGCACAAGAGTTAAATGCTGTTGCAAATTAAAGAAACTTCGTTGTTGTAAACCCGGTTTCATCTCGTACCCGCTCGATTAACCGCACTACAAACGGTTCGCAGTACGGACTTCAGTCCGCTCTCCGGTTCGTAGTACGGACTTCAGTCCGCTTTCCTGCTGCGGAATGGGAGGGCGCACTACAAACCATGTTTGTTATCCTAATCGATCGAACACGATATCCATACCTCGGAACTTCACCATCGTTGGCGGCGCACGTCGCAGTACAATGGATTTCTGCCCGCAAGTCTTTCACCAAATAGCGAAAAACTCTTTTGCTCTTTCACGATCGCAACTTTTGGTGCCCGATCGCGCGCAGCCGATCGCAAATTCTCGATCGCCCGCCCTGTTTCCTCTGGTTGAGATTCCGAGATTTCCGCAGATACTTCTGAATCTCCAGCATAGGCGATCGGCAAATTCACCAAAAAAGTCGAACCCACCCCGGGCGAACTTTCTATTTTAATACTCCCCCCCAGAAATTCAGCCATTTTTCTACACAGAGACAATCCCAATCCTGTGCCTTTCACCCCCTTCTGCAAGTGATTTTCCACTTGAACAAATTCTTCAAAAATCCGCGTTTGGTCGGCGGTTGGAATTCCAATACCCGTATCAGCCACTGAAAAAGTAACCATTCCCCCCTTTCCCATTTCGGCCGCAACTCTGACTTCTCCCGCTTCGGTAAATTTCAGCGCATTAGAAATCAGATTACGCAAAATCTGAGAAACTTTTCCCTCATCAGTGGTAAGAGTTGGTAGTTCCAAAGGCACTTCAAAAATTAGACTGACGGGCGAGTTTTGTGGTAGCAGGGGGCGCATCATTCCGCGCAGCGCGCTGAACAAATCTTCGACTTCAAAATCAGCCACGCGAACCGTTACTTTTCCGGCTTCCACCTTAGCTAAATCTAACGAGTCATCAACAAGTTCTGCGAGAGACTCGGCAGATTTGCGAATAAAATTTAACTGCTTGTCTTGTTCGGGCGAAAGTTCTCCGTCGAGGCGATTTAACAAGATTTCGGAAATACTGAGAATTGTCGTTAGCGGAGTGCGAAACTCGTGGCTCATGTTGGAGAGAAAGCTGGTTTTGAGTTCGCCCTCTTGCTGGAGAGATTCGGCTTTATCGTTCAATTCGGCATAAAGTGCGACGACTCCGCGATTCGTATCTTCTAGTTCTTGATTTAATTGTACGAGTTCTTCTTGACGCTGGCGGAGTTCGTCTAAAGTACGCAGCAATTCTTGATTTTGCTGCTGAATTTCCGCATAGGGATCTTCAGGAATTTGGCGCGCTAGTTTATCAAGTAATTTGTTTAGATCGATCGCACTTAGCGCAGGCATCTGCTTAGAAAACTGCTTGATTAATTGTACAGCCGTCCCGCGATCGCGCGCCGAATCGATTTGCACCTCATCCATCAACCGTTTGGCTGCTGCTAAACCGAGGCCCGCACCAGTTTGCGATCGAAAATTGGGGCCTAAAACCTGCGCTAAATCAGCAATTCCCGGCCCGCTATCAGAAATCCGAGTCCGAAAAACCTGTGGCGATTCCCCTTCCACAAAAAATTCTACTTTACCACCACCTGCATATTTAAAAGCATTGCGGGCAATTTCGGAAACTGCTGTCGCGATGCGGGTTTGTGTTTGGGAATCGAATCCCAACAATGCGCCAATTTGGCGAGCTCTTTGGCGTACTTGTACGATGTCTTGTTCAAAGCGGACTTCCGTTGTCAGAATTGGGTAAATCATGCCATTTTCGCATTGAAGCATTGGGGATTGTCGATCGGGAAATCACTCATGACGATCGTGATTTATAGTTCGCCTACAGTTTCATGCTTGTTAGGAAATATTCTCAAGCTGCTTGTCTTACCTTGGCTACTACAACTGTCATGTCATCGCGAGTGCGTTTAAAGTCTCGGTAGAGTACGGCTGCAATTAAAGCCGGATGTCTCGCAGCCAAACCCGGGTAGCGGTTTAAATCCCACTGTGCCGCCAAACCATCGGAGTGCATAATTAACAAGGAATGGGACGACCAAGGATAGACAAATTCTGCTACTTTTCGCATCATATGTCCAACAGTGCCGTTGTGGGAAACCATGCTGCGGGTTTGGTTATCTGTGAACACTACACCAGTAATGTTGCCAACTCCGGCAAAACAGATGGTTTTTTGAGTACGATCGATCAGGGCGATCGCAGCAGCCGCTCCTCTGGTATTTTTTAAAGCAGCGTGAGCCTTCTCTAAAATAGCTTTCGGCCCGAGTTTAGCATTTTCCCCAAAAACTCGCACAGCTTCCTGCGACGCTTCCTGGGCCAAAACCCCGTAGCCAAGCCCATCAGCAACTAAAATCAGATTTTTGTTCAGATGATTTTGCGTCGCCCAGGAATCGCCACAAATCTGCTCTCCTACTTTCGGCAAGCGAACAACCCCAAATTCCAAGTAATTGCCGTTTTCCGAGGCTTCCACGCGATTCTGGGTAGGGGAGAGTCGCATTAACAAAGCAGTCCCCAGTTTCGGCACAGAATGAATATCAAAAAAACTAGAAAGGCGTTGAATCGCGCCGAGTCCGGTTCCCAGAGTTCCCGCAGTCGAAAAACCATCCCGCAAACACTGACCGACATTTGCCATACCCGGCCCCCGGTCTAGCGCTACTATTTGAATGCTATATCCTGCCGCTGTTTGTACGGTTTGCAGCAAAATTTCTCCTTCGCGGGCGTGTTTGACAACGTTTTTTGCTGCTTCGGCGATCGCAATTGCAACTTTACCGCGATCGGTCTCATTAAATCCAACTTCCGCCGCGAGGGCGACTGCAATTCGTCGCGCTTCTCCGACTTGACTTTCTTCTGTTACGGGTAAGGCTATGACATTTATCATTATTTGTGTAGTTCTAATCTTAAGCTGTCGCGCCAAAAAGTCAGTTGACAGTGGACAGTTGACAGTGGACAGTTGACAGTTATCATGAGTGATCTCAGAAACCGGGTTTCTTAGAAAATTTATCGCCACTCAATGCAAAATTCGTATAAACCCGGTTTCTCGCCCTCATCAGTCAGCAGTAATCAGTGATTAGTGACACCTCAGAAACCTGGTTTCTTAAAAGATTTATCGCCACTCAATGCAAAATTCGTATAAACCCGGTTTCTCGCCCCTCATCAATCGTTTTATAAACCGAATTTCTTCCTATATTTCTAGTTACCAAACACAAAACTCCTAGAAACCCGCTTTGTCCCCCCATCTCCCCATCTTCCCCTCTCCCCATCTCCCCCTCTCCCCATCTCCCCTTCTCATTTCCAACGGACGATCGCAATTTTAGTACCCTTACCCACCTTAGAAACAATCTCAAATTCGTGCATCAACCGCTTAGAACCGCTGAGCCCCAAACCCAAACCACGATCGGAAGTATAACCATCAGTCATCGCCAATTCAATATCTGGAATTCCCGGGCCCTTGTCTTCAAATATCAGCCGCAGCCCTTTGCGAGTACCTAATTGCAGCGTTTCCAGAGTTACAGTTCCCCCCTTGCCGTAGTCTACAGTATTGCGGGCTAGTTCACTGGCTGCGGTAACAATTTTCGTTTGGTCTACCAAGCCGAATCCCATTGCTACAGCCAAGTTTCGCACTTGCTGCCGGACGTGGACTATATCGGAGGACGATCGAATTTCTAGTGTCTCACGTTTTGACATGGCGCTACTCTAGTTAAAATAGAACTTCTCCACAAAACATAGAAGTTGCACTCCTCACCCTAGTTCCTTTTCAGTTGACAGTTGACAGTTGACAATTGACAGTTGTTACGAAGGAAGAAGGAAGAAGAAGGAAGAAGGAAGAAGGAAGAGTTGACAGTTTACAGTTGACAATCAAAAATCTTAAATCCCCAATCCCCAATCCCCAATCCAAAATCCAAAATCCAAAATCCAAAATCGTTTGACAGTTGACCGCACGAGTAGCACTTGACAAAAGAAGGAAGAGGATTGGAGTCATGAATAGTCTTCTTTTAATTTCTCGCAATCGGGGATCCGGCTTTCAACCCATTCTTTCTGGCAATAAATCTTCACTGTCTCAAAAACGTATTTACAAACAAACCTGTTTTTTAATTCTCTCTCTCTAAGTTACCGGACAATTCATCGATTATTTACACCTCTGAATCAGACAAACCCAAGGATTTTCGCAATAAATTCATCCCCTTCTCAACGCTTAAAGCTGTCCGAACTCCTGTCAAAGAAAGCCCCAATTCAACCAGCGTAATCGCCACCGCCGGCTGCATCCCCACCACAACTGTTTCAGCATCTAAAAATCGCGACATGGTAGCGATATTGTTGAGAATGCGACCGATAAAAGAATCTACGATTTCCAGGGAAGAGATTTCTATTAAAACTCCTTTGACTCCAGTTTTTACTATGCGGTTTGTCAGGTCGTCTTGCAACGTCATTGCCAAGCGATCGTGCATATCTACTTGGATTGTTACTAGCAGAAATTCTCCCATTTGCAGGATAGGAATCCGTTCCATAAATTCACCTCTATTTGAGTTTTGAATTAAATGAATTTTTAGCAGCAATAAACACAACAGAGCGGTTTTCAATGTAAATAACAGAGGAATTACCAATTACCAATTACCAATTACCAATTTACCAATTACCAATTACCAATTACCAATTACCAATTACCAATTACCAATTACCAATTACCAATTACCAATTACCAATTACCAATTACCAATTACCCATTACCCATTACCAATTACCAATTACCCATTACTATATTTTATCTTTCCTCTTTAATATTTTTGATAGTTAAACCTTGGCGTTGCAAAGCTACTTTAAAAGCATCTGCCAAAGTCGCTTTAGTCAGAATATCCTGCAAGTCAACTCCCAAATGAACGATGGTTTGAGCGATTTGCGGGCGAATGCCGCTAATGATGCACTCAGTACCCATCAAACGGGCGGCGGCTACAGTTTTCAATAAATGTTGAGCGACTAAAGTATCAACAGTAGGCACCCCTGTAATATCTAAAATCGCAAATTCTGATCCTGTTTCCATGATTTCCTGCAACAGAGTTTCCATGACTATTTGAGTGCGGGCGCTGTCAAGAGTTCCAATCATTGGTAAAGCGAGAATACCTTGCCAAAGTTTGACTACAGGTGTTGACAATTCGAGCATTTCTTGCTGCTGGCGTTCGATGACTTCTTCGCGAGCTTTGAGAAAGATTTCTGTCACCCAAAGCCCTAATTGGTCTAATAAGCTGGTGGAAAGCCAAAGTTGTTCGACAAGTGCGTCGCGGTTTTGTGTCAATTCGCGACAAAGCCGATCGAACAATGGCTTTTTGAAGCATAAGATAAAACTGGCTATCTCTGATGGGGTAAAGCCCCTCTGAACGCGCGATCGCGAAACTTCGGCCAGCAGCAGCCGCATATTTTCCCACTCTGGTGTCTGGATGTCGCTCAAGTTACCGTGTCCCACAGCTATTTGGAGCAATTGCAGGAACTCTTGACACTCCGATCGCAATTCTTTGGCTCTCATCAAGTCGTCCCGCCGCAGCCCGGTGTTTTGCAGTTCTTTGAGCCAGTCTGCTAGTAACTCAGCTTTGTTTTTTTCGAGGATTTCCGCGATCGTGTTATTGCTTGTGAGTTCCATTAAAATTATCTCCTGCTTAGCAATTTGGATAAAATTGTACGAGCGATCGCACTCTTGGTATTTTGGATGGGGTAACTTCTGAGTTTAGCTCACTGTTTGCTGTTTGCGATCGGGGGTTAAACGCCTAACTGCAAAATGCGTTTGACGATCGCACTGGTAGAACTCGGAACTTCTATTTCGATCAAGGAAATCTTGCCACCTCCGGCGATAACTGCCGGTGCTTCCGGCAAACTTTCGAGTTGATAGTCACCTCCTTTAACGTATATCTCAGGCTTCAGGATACTTATCAGTTTAGTAGCTGTAATTTCGGAAAAAATTACTACGCCGTCCACTGGTTTGAGAGCAGCCAGCACTTCCGCTCGCTGAATTTCCGGTACGATCGGGCGGGGTGGCAATCCCGGCTGCTGCGGCTTGATAGTTTGCACGCTAACATCGCTATTCAAGCCCACCACGAGCGATCGCCCCAAAGCTTTTGCCGCCTGCAAATAGCGGACGTGCCCCGCGTGCAGGATATCGAAGCAGCCATTAGTAAACACCATCGGACGCCACTTTTGAGGATCGGAGGCGATCGATCTTTCAAGTTCTCCCAACGTGTAAACACCCGAAATCATTACAGTCATAACTAAAAAAATGCACGGCGATGAATCATCCTAGCAAAAAATGTGAGATAAGAGCGCGTTTGCCATTGAACGAGCCAGCGATCGAACTGCCAATAATTAGTAATTGGTAATTAGTAATTGGTAATTAGTAATTGATCGCTCTTAAGGAGAAAGCAACAAACAAGAATGCCCTTCTGCTGCGCTTTCCGGCAAACAGAACGAAAAAGGGGAAAATAGCTACTCCTGTATCTCTCCTCCCACCAAAAAAACCGATACTTGCTTTCCCACAGCCGCCAGCAGCCCCAAATTTGAGACTAAGAGTTCAAACTCCCAGATTCATCTATCGAGTAATAAAAATTTCGATTTTCAAGAGCGCGGTAGGCGATGAGGAATGACTTATTCTGTATGGGTTCGATCGCGAGCCGAAAGTTGCATTGTTTTTGTCAATAGGTACAAATCCTACAATCGAAAACGGAAAATCTCAAATCGATCGAGTGACTGCCGTGTTGTGCAGTTGGTAATTGGAGGTTCAAAAGATTGGGAAACAATTATTTGTTTCAGATCTCTGTGAGATCAATTACTATAAGACAGGGGATGAAAGTGCCACGCCATCTGGCAAGCGAGAAATATAGCGGTGAAACACACCTAAATCTTACCAAAAATTTGGGTCTAAAGCCCCATCCTTTTAGGACAGCTTTAATTCTGCCAGAACTGTGTTAGAGTTTTTATATCCGGTTCGGTAACGTAAATGTTAGTATTTGAAGCCAAGCTAGAAGGAAAAAGCGAGCAGTACGAACGGCTAGACGAAGCCATTCGTACTGCTCGCTTCATTCGTAATAGCTGCATCAGATACTGGATGGATACGAAAGGGGTGGGTCGCTACGACTTAAGCGCTTATTGCGTAGTTCTTGCCAAGGAATTTCCTTGGGCCACCAAGCTTAATTCAATGGCTAGGCAGGCTTCCGCAGAAAGAGCTTGGTCATCAATTGCGCGGTTCTTCGACAACTGCAAAAAGGCAAAACCAGGAAAGAAAGGTTTTCCGCGCTTCAAAAAGCACTCGTCGCACGGTTCTGTAGAATACAAGACTTGTGGGTGGAAACTTTCTGAAGACAGAAGAAGCATCAACTTCAGTGATGGCTTCAAAGCAGGTTGTTTCAAGTTATGGGGAAGTCGCGACTTGCACGAATATCAGCTAAATCAAATTAAACGGGTGCGCGTAGTTTGTCGGGCAGACGGCTACTATGTGCAATTTTGTATTGACGCTGAACGCAACGAAAAGCGTGAACCGACCAGGAAAACTATCGGTTTGGATGTAGGGCTAACTCATTTCTACACGGACTCTGACGGTAATACCGTCGAGAACCCGCGTCATCTAAGAAAATCAGAGAAGTCGCTAAAACGACTTAATCGGAGACTCTCCAGAACCAAAAAGGGTTCCAAAAACAGAGATAAGGCGAGAAATCGCTTGAACAAAAAACACCTTAAGGTAAGTAGGCGACGTAAAGACTTTGCTGTGAAATTGGCAAGGTGCGTAGTCCAGTCTAACGACTTGGTAGCCTATGAAGACTTGCAGGTGAAGAACATGGTCAAAAACAAAAAGCTATCCAAGTCGATATCTGATGCGGCTTGGACAACTTTTAGAAATTGGATTGAATATTTTGGCAAAGTGTTTGGGGTAAGCTGTTCGACATTCAAACTGCACTATTTGTGTGCCAGACCCCATACTGTAAGGGGTTGAGGCAATAAATTTAAATGACTAACAGCTTAGCAACTGGTGGGAGGAAATTTGAGGCGATTACCCGATCGAGCTATTTTGGTGGAAAATAACCTGAAGTACCAACCTGTGCAAGCATCTTGTTGGGACTTCCCAAATCATCAAATGGGGGACGGTTTGATTCGTCTTTCGCGTGCGGAGTTTCCCGTCTCAGCAGCCCTTTTCAGATTCAGGACTCCTGTTTGCACAGATTCGGGACTTAACCTCTGCGATGGTGTGGCACCGGCCGCGCGATCTCCCCAAACGAAGCAATCAGTGAGGAAGAGCAATTGAACCCTCTCATCAGTCAACTCATTAAACAAAATTTCGTTTAATCTAACAGTGTAGAATTATCTAACAGCAATTATGAAAGCAACTAACAGCCGTCAATTTTCTTCAGTAGCTGCTCGCACTCTCAAAGTAGTCGGGATTATCTTGATTCTCTCTGCCTTGCTTAACAGCATTGTTCTATCGCTGCCGGG
The DNA here is from genome assembly GCF_020738035.1 of Microcoleus sp. PH2017_28_MFU_U_A. Classification (NCBI taxonomy): domain Bacteria; kingdom Bacillati; phylum Cyanobacteriota; class Cyanophyceae; order Oscillatoriales; family Microcoleaceae; genus Microcoleus; species Microcoleus sp. PH2017_28_MFU_U_A. The sequence continues at coordinate 2,197 of NZ_JAEQCX010000037.1, read as the reverse complement.
AGAAATCTCGGACATGAGCAATCGAGGCTGGCAGTTGGCCGCAGCAACTCAGATAGTTGACCGGGGCATTATTCCTTTGATGGGTATCGCCCTGCTGATGACGGGCTTTTGGGTGGACAGCAGCAGTGGAGTCTCTATTGACCGGCGCAATGTTTGGGTTGATTTGCGATTTTGGGCACTATTGATTTCCAGCTTGTTAGGGCTAATTTACCTATTGCTGGTTCCCGTTCATCTCAACAATACTCGCCTGGAACTCAAGGATGCTCTGGTTCTACTCGATAAGGAAGCCGGACAAGCAGAAGCTAAACTAGATGCCCAAATTAAAAGCGAGCAGTATAAATCTGAGTTAGAACAGCGTAAAAGCCTTCTCCGGAACCAGATAGGCGCGCTACTGCAAGACGACGGGAAGCTGCAACAAGAACTCAAGAATCCAAATCTTCCCAAGGAATTGAAAGCCGTGCTTCAGGAGTCGAAAAATGACCCGAAAGCCCTCGATAAGTTCTTGGAACAGCAAGCCCAAGAACTGCCAAATCAAGCTCGCAAAGAGATTGGTACCCAGAAGCAACAAAAAGAGAAAGAGTTGAGAACTCGATCGAGAAATTCGAGTTTGCAGACTGGAATCAACAGTTTGCTGTTGGCGATCGGCTACATTACTGTTGGTTGGAGTGGACTCAGAAGTATGGGAATTCTGCGGTTCGGTCACCGCAAAAATTGATCGGCCCGACTGCTCGGAACGCGCAAGTCGAGATATCCCTAAGAAATACTTGATCTGCTGAATATAGCAACTGCACCTAGTAGTTAGGACGCTGTTAATTGCTGAAACCATCGTTCTTCTTGCATTTTCACATCTTCCTTCTTCCTTCTTCCTTCTTCCTTCTTGCTTCTTGCTTCTTCCTTCTTGCTTCTTGCTTCTTGCTTCTTGCTTCTTCCTTCTTCCTTCTTCCTTCTTGCTTCTTGCTTCTTGCTTCTTCCTTCTTGCTTCTTGCTTCTTGCTTCTTCCTTCTTGCTTCTTGCTTCTTGCTTCTTCCTTCTTGCTTCTTCCTTCTTGCTTCTTCCTTCTTCCTTCTTCCTTCTTCCTTCTGCTATAGTTTGCCCTTACTGAAAGCTGGGAATGTTCTCAATTTATATTCTGACTTACAACGAAGAGATTGATATCGCCGCTTGCATTGAATCGGCACTGCTTTGTGACGATATCATTGTAGTTGATTCTTTCAGCAGCGATCGCACCCTTGAGATTGTTCAAAACTATCCCGTGCAAACAGTGCAGCATCGCTTTGAAACTCACGGACGCCAGCGGACTTGGATGCTCCGAGAAGTAGAATGCAAGTACGAATGGGTTTACATCCTCGAAGCTGACGAGCGGATGACGCCTGCACTGTTTGCTGAATGCTTAAAGGCGATCGAAAGTCAAGAATATATAGGTTATTACGTAGCTGAAAAAGTAATATTTATGGAGCGCTGGATTCGTCGCAGCACTCAATATCCGCGCTATCAAATGCGCCTGTTTCGCAAAGACCAAGTATGGTTTACTGACTACGGTCACACTGAACGGGAAGTCTGCAACGGGCCCACTCACTTTTTGAAGGAAACCTACCCTCACTATACTTGCAGCAAAGGTCTTTCTCGCTGGATTGAAAAGCACAACCGCTACTCGACTGACGAGGCGGCGGAAACTCTCCGCCAATTAGCAGCCGGTCAAGTAAATTGGTGGGATTTATTGTTTGGCGCATCGGAGGTGGAAAGGCGCCGCGCTTTGAAAGATTTTTCTTTGCGTTTGCCTTTGCGGCCTGTGGTGCGCTTTTTCTATATGTATATTTTACTCGGCGGATTTCTTGACGGTCAAGCTGGATTGGCTTGGTGCACGCTACAAGCTTTTTATGAATATCTAATTTTGCTCAAAGTTTGGGAAATGAAGCATATGCCACTGCCGAATTTGAAAGCAGGGGAAGAACAGTCTATTTCCGAAGTAGTGAAAGTTGAGCCGTCTAAAGTTTCTTATAATCTTGGTGCTTCCGATACTCGCAGTTGAAAATTGGGAATTGGGAATTGGTAATTGGGAATTGGGAATTGGACACTGATTGAGTTGCTAGGGTGCTAGAACCCACATTCCGCAGATATTCGATCGGATTTAATTTCAAAAGAATTCAGAATTCTCAAAACCTCAAATAATTGCTCTGCAATCATTTGAGGCTTTTTT
>NZ_JAEQCX010000156.1:5808-30730 GCF_020738035.1 Microcoleus sp. PH2017_28_MFU_U_A | reverse complement strand
TCAGCCGAGGCGGGTCAATCCGCTCGAAGTGAAAGCGAAAGGGGAGGGACTTGAAGCCTCCCATGTCATGTAATAGATGACTATACTTTTACCAGCTATAGATAATTACCTTACCAGAAATAATTGGTTGAAAGCCGTAACCCCGATCGGGAGAAATGAAAATCAGACTATTCATTACTCCAATCCTCTTCCTTCTAAGTAGAGGTCGCTCTTAAACTGTCAAGCGGTCAACTGTCAACTGTCCCAGGTCAACTGTTGAAAGCTTGCAGGGTGCACTTGGAGCAGAAGGAAGAAGAGTTTAGCGCTCGAACGCCCTGAAGTCAAAAGCAAGAGATCCCATGGGGAAGTACAACGCGAAAAGTTCGCAACCGTCGGGCGGGGTTGCTATATATAAAAATTAAAATAAGATTAGTTAAGCAATACTTCGGACAGTTTTATATCTAGTCGAGTGTTTAAGTTCAGCCCTAAGTTTCAGAAAATGCGTAAAAAATGGCAGGGCTTACTCGCTCTCGGCTTACACGGCCGTTAAAAAACTGTCCGAAGTATTGTTAAGATTACAATAAAAAATATTGTTATTGTGTGAGCGTCCGATGACACCTAAAGTAGAAATTTACACTTGGAGAACCTGCCCGTTTTGCATTCGTGCTAAAGCACTGCTGAAGCAAAAAGGGGTTGAATTTACAGAGTACGCGATCGACGGAGATGGAGCAGCACGCGATCGCATGACCGATCGAGCCAACGGAGGCCGCAGCCTCCCCCAGATATTCATTAACGACCAACACATAGGCGGCTGCGACGAAATGCACGCACTAGATGCTCAAGGCCTACTAGATCCGTTGCTAGCAAAATAAGGCATTTCCCGTTGCATTTTGAATTTGCCTAAATTTTCATTCGACCAATTTTTAATTGTAACTGACCATGAAATTTGCATTCATCATCGATCCGCTCGATCGACTAATTCCAGGACATGATACCAGCGTAGCGCTGATGGAGGCAGCTCAAGAATTGGGTCACGAAGTGTGGGCGACTCAAGCCAACGAATTAAGCATCATCGGCGGCAAAACCTGGGCAATGTTGACTAGAGTAGCCCTCACCCCAGTCAAACAAGTAGAAGGGCGCTGGGAGGCGGCTGAGGCTTGGTATCAGGTGGAACAGCCTGCATTGGGCCCACTCGAAGCAATGGACGCAGTATTTATGCGTACCGATCCCCCAGTCAACGTTCCCTACCTTTACACGACTTATCTTCTAGACGGCATCGATCCCGCTAAAACTTTGGTAGTTAACAGTCCCAAAGGATTGCGAGCGGCTAATGAAAAGATGTATGCTTTGCAATTTGAGGGAGCGATCCCCGAAACAATTGTTTCTCAAAACAAGCAGGTAATTCGCCAATTTGTGGAGAAAAAGGGAGCGGCAGTTCTTAAACCATTGGGAGGCAAAGCTGGCGAGGGGATTTTGTTCTTGGAACCGGGCGATCGCAATCTCAACTCCATGGTTGAAATTAGCACTCAACAAGGCAAAATTCCAGTGATGGTGCAGACTTATCTGCCCGAAGCAAAAGACGGAGATAAACGAATCATCCTCTTGAACGGCAAGCCCATCGGCGCAGTCAATCGCATTCCCACCGGCAATGAATTCCGAGGCAACATGGCTGTCGGTGGCCGAGTCGCAAAAACAGAAATTACCGATCGCGAACATCAAATTTGCGCTCAGTTAGCACCTGTGCTGCAACGAGACGGACTGTACTTTGTCGGCATTGATATCATTGGCGGTTATCTCACCGAAGTTAATGTCACCAGCCCTACAGGAATCAGAGAAATCGATTTGTTTGATGAGGTGAGTTTGGGCAAACAAGTAATTGAATGGACTGTCTCGCAGGTAGGAACTAGACGCTAAAATCTAATAACCCAGAATTACTCATCGGTCAATTATTTTTTTTGAAAAATAACAAAAAAATCGCCTTTTTTTAGGGTAAAAAGCTTGACTTTGAGAATTTGAAGAGGTATCATGTAATAATGGGAGTGGTGACAAAATTTAAATTTAAGTCACCACTCCCATTATTAAATAATAATATCCCGATCGTCCCAAAAAATCAATAGGTAATAGCTACTTTTTTAGGACAAATTTTTTAACAAAATCACAAAAAACTCAGTGTATTCAACAATATTGTCAGAAGTTCATATCTGGGCCAGCTTGTCTAGGAGCAGAAAACATTGCACTCCGAAGCTTTCCTATCTTAAAATTATCTGCGTTAATCTGCCTTCAATCTGCGGTTGACTTCTCAATCAAAGACTGAATCCCCAATCCCAATCCCCAATTATTAAATCATGTCAAAAATTGGCGTTGCAGTAGTCGGTACAGGTTTCGGTCAAAAAGTGCACCTGCCCGGATTCGAGACCCACCACCGGACAGAGGTTGTGGCTGTCTATCACCGAAATTTAGACTCATCTCAGGCGATCGCCACCGCCCACAACATCCCCTACGCTTGCAACTCGATCGCAGATATAGTAGCGATCCCAGAAGTAGCGGGCGTCAGCATTTCCACGCCGCCATTTTTGCATTTTGAAATGGCAAAAACAGTCCTAGAAGCAGGCAAACATTTATTATTAGAAAAACCGACAGCCCTGACAGCTAATGAAGCCCGGGAACTTTACCGATTAGCGAATCGCGAATCTCAAACCCAAGCAATTGCCACCATGGACTTTGAGTTTAGGTTCATTCCCGCATGGCAAATGCTAGCAGAATTATTAGCAGCAGGATATGTAGGAGAAAAGCGTTTAATTAAAATTGATTGGTTGGTGCCCGGCCGCGCTGATGCTACTCGCCCTTGGAATTGGTACGCACAAAAAGAGCGAGGCGGCGGAGTTTTGGGCGCGACAGGTTCCCACGTTTTTGATTATATTAGCTGGCTGTTCGGCCCCGTGCAGAGGCTTTCTGGGCAATTGATTACAGGAATTTCGGCGCGGCCCGATCCGAACGATTCGGGAAATTTAAAACCTGTTGATGCCGATGATTCTTGTACGTTGATGTTGGAATTGGCCGGGGGAACGCCTTGTCAAGTTTGTTTGAGTTCGGTTACTTATCAAGGGCGGGGACATTGGGTCGAAATTTACGGCAGTCAGGGTACTTTGGTTTTGGGAAGCGACAATCAGCAGGATTACGTCCACGGATTTCGCTTGTGGGGTTCCCAAGCTGGAGAACCTTTAGCTGAAATTAAGATTCCTCAGAGATTGGAGTTTCCTCAAGTTTATCCAGACGGGAGAATTGCACCGTTTATTCGAGTAGTAGACAGGTGGGTTGAAGCAATTGATGCGGGGAAATCTTTGATACCGTCGCTCAAAGAAGGAGTTTACTCGCAGTTGTTGATGGATTTGACCCAGGAGTCAAATGCTACGGGAACTTGGGTGGATGTACCGAATTTAGATAAATTTTTGGGCGGTAGATAAGATTAAAAATTTACCTGAAAGAATTGGTTTAAAGCCGGAACCCTTGTAGGGAGAAATTAAAAGAAGGCTATTCATTACTCCAATCCTCGGACTTCCAGGTAGAGGTCGCCCTCAAACAGTCAACTGTCAACTGTCAACTGAATGAAAAAGCAATGTCGCCCACTCGATCGCACCCCAAACCCGATAAACTACTAATAGAGAAACTCGATCAATCCCTATATCCAGATTCGGTAGTTGTGAATGGCGCGCCCTGAAAGTCCTTGCCTCAGTATAGCGATCGCTCGCCTGAGAACCGCTGGGGCAAACCATTTTGCCACTTGGGTTCTACAAGCTCCCTATCCCAGCGGGTACGTTCACCACGACTGTATGTGGCCGCTGGCCCTGTCCCAATCTTGGAAAGCTTGGCAGGAAATGTTTTCCCCGTCAGGGACAATTCACGAATTGCCCCTAAATCCTGATGGCAGTTTCGTCTCGCCGGAAAACAACCAGAATCTACTGACAGAAACTGAAAAACGAACTGCTCAATCCCTACAAATCCCTCCTATTATCCGCTCTGTGCCGCTCCACCTCAGTCAAGGGGGGTTGGTGGAGAGGGGCGAGCAGAATCCGCTACCGCCACCTCCTAGCTACAGCAGTCGCCTGATGCAGCATTTGGGGATCGATCTTTGGCAGTGGCTGTTTGAAGGGCCGATTCAGGGCAGTCTCCAGGAAAGTAAAGGTATCGCGATCGGGCAAAATCTACCCCTGCGAGTCCGCATAGACTTGCGCGAACCGTATTTGATTGCCCTACCTTGGGAAATTATGCAGCCTCAAGCCGGTCAACCGGCTATTTCTCTGTCGCAGCAACTGCTTTTCAGCCGCACTACCAGCAATGTTGAGCCTTTACCGCCCCTGCGTCCTGCCGATTCCCTCAGCATTTTGCTCGTTTTGGGACAAGCAGAACCTGGCCGCGGTGCTAATTCTGAATTTTCCAGGGGCAATAATCGTCATTTGCAGTTGGAAGCAGAAGCAGTCGCCCTAGCTGGGGTTCTGGAAAATGCTTTTCAAACCGACGACAGCGGTAAATATTTCGACATCAGCGTTCCGACTCGCGTCGATACTCTGATCGAACCTACTCCGGCGGAACTAATTTCTCGGCTGGAAACTCAAGCTTATAACATTCTGTTTTACGCCGGCCACGGGATACCTGGCCCTGACGGTGGCTTACTGTTTTTGGGGCCGGACACGGCGATTAACGGTACTGAATTGGCTCAGGTTTTGGTTCGATGCCGCGTGACGCTGGCAGTGTTTAATGCCTGCTGGGGAGCTCAGCCGGCGGTGGAGAGGCTGCATTCAAATAACGGCCAGCAACAGGCGATCGCCCGCAGCAGTTTGGCTGAGGTGCTGATCCATCACGGGGTGCCGGCGGTGTTGGGGATGCGGGACTCGATCGCCGATCGCGAGGCCCTGAGTTTTATCCAAACTTTTGCCCAAGCTTTGGCAGGACGAATGTCGATCGATCGCGCCGTCGCCGTCGCCAGACAGCAGCTACTGACACTGTACAAGTTCAATCAACCGGCTTGGACGTTGCCCGTACTGTATATGCACCCAGAGTTTGACGGTCAACTGACTGAACCGGTAGATGACCTGAAAACTGAATTGCCTTTGAATTCTTCTACTTGGCTGGGACGTTTGCCGTCTTGTGCTTACTTGCGGGGGCGCGATCGACCAAATGTCAAATCTAGCGAATCTGGCAATCAGGTTTGGCCCATTACTGCTGGTATGGTTCGAGTCGGACGCTGGGAAGAAAACGACGTAGTGATTCGAGAACAGTGGGTTTCTCAAAAACACGCGGAGATTTTCTGTCGCAACAGCATCGGCGATCGCGGGGGCGAACCTAGCTACTTCCTGCGCGATTTTTCCCGCTACGGGACTCTAGTTTTGGGTACAGACGGATGGGTGAGAGTTCACCACCAAGAACTGCTGCTGCAATCGGGTACTCAGCTAAAATTTGGCAGTTCTCAAGGTCAGATTTTTGAGTTCACTATTGAGGTTCCAAAAACTTCGGGCTACAGTGAGACTGATTGCGGAACTAATTAAGGTGCGGGTGTAGCTAATGAAGGCAATCGGCGATCGGGACACCAAAGTTCTCGACGCCCGTGTCTCAAGTCTGAAGTTAAAACAGTTACTCACCACTGGCAACTAGCACTTGGCAGAGTCCACCTTCTGTATTTTACTTGAACTACTTAGGTATTACATCATGGCTACCCAATCTCCTGATTCTCAATATTTTCGCGACTCACAAACTCAGGCGCAGATGGAACTTCTCACCACAATAGTTCAGACTGATGTTGCTTATCCTTGGAATCCCGCACAGCTTGAATCAGAATCTTATTTAACCGATCTAGAGCAAGAATTTGCCCTGTTTGATTCCTTCAGCGACAGCGATATAGCGGAGAAGTCGCAAGTTTTATTCGGACAACTAGAACAAATTTGGCTGGCGACTTCTCTACAAAAGTCTTTGCGCGAAAAATTTGCTCGGGTTCCTCAAGATTTTCTAGCCTGCATCGCTCAAAGCGTCCAAAACGCAACTGTTAAGTATCAATCTTTAGCTGACCAAATGGTTGAGTGCGTGTTAGATATTTTGCCTCAGTGGGCTGAGGAAGATTTGCAGGTGTTGGCGCGTCCTTTGGCTTATGCGATGCGAGAGGCTGATTCGTCCGCAGTGGAAGTGGTGATGGAGACTAGAAGACCTTGGGCCCAATTGTCGGAAATAGAACAGGCGAGAGTTGGTTTGGCTGTCGCCCGCTATGCAATCTCGCAATTAGAAATTTCTGATTAGTTTTTGACGGCTAGTTTTTTAGGCTGCGATCGCGGTAATTTTTTAAATTAATATAAAATCAATCTACCTTTAGTTAGATGTCACATTCGTCTAATTATTAGCCCCTAGGGATTGCTATCTCAAACGATAGCAATCCTATTTGATTTGTAGACATGATATTTTTTGGTTGAAATAACTGCAAAAAGTCGAAGAAGGCTGGCAGTAAACAGGAAAAACCATCAGAAATGGGGCAAAAAATTTGGTTTATAGGGCAATACGGTTTACTTAACACTATTTATGCGCCGGAGATCCCCCTCGCATCCCCCTTAAAAAGGGGAGTAGGGGTTGACTTTGAGAGCATTCTTGTCCCACCCCCTACTCCCCTTTTTTAACGGGGGTTAGGGGCGATCTGTCTTAAGTGAACAGTATTGGTTTATAGGGAGGCACGTTTGTAGTGTGAACTTTAGTCCGCAGAATTTTATGAGCACGTGCATTCCGAAAATCCAACCAGGTTTGTAGTTGTGCGATCGCACACAATCTCAAGAAGCTCTTGCTATACTTTGCCTGGACTGGATATTGCTGAGCAGTTTGCCACTAAGCAGCGAGTGAACTATCATCGGAACCTCCGAGAAACCCCGTCGCTTTTAGCGCGGGGAGGGATAGGAGGCGAGTGAGGAGTCTCACCCCAACCGAAACCGACAATCGTTAGGTATCGGTAGGGAGAGGTGAGCGACGAATGAGCAATAAATCTATGCATGGCAAAAATAACTTGTTGTTGGTTAACTTTCGCTATATAATGGTGATATCAGCGAAAGCAATGTTTATGTACTCTACTCAGAAAAACCAACTACGCGACCTTGACAAAGCCGAATTCTTGGCGCTCAGAGAGTTGTGCAGGCTGAGTAAGAACCTCTACAATGTGGGTCTTTACACCGTTCGCCAATACTTTTTTGAAGAACGTAAACACTTGCGCTATGAGTCGGCTGTGCGATCTGTGCAAAGAGAATGAGAACTACCAAGCCCTCAATACAGACATTGCACAGCAAACATTGAAGGTGGTAGATCGAACCTTTAACAGCTTTTTTGGACTGATTAATGCGGTTAAATCTGGCACTTATCAACAGAAGGTAAGACTTCCTCACTACCAGCCCAAAGATGGGTATTTCGTGTTAATAATCCCTCGGATTAAAGTCAAAGATGGAAAGTTTAAAGTACCGATGTCCTATGCTTTTAAAAAGGAATTTGGAGATATAGTAATTAACTTTCCACAACGACTCGACCCCGCTCAGCTCAAAGAGGTTCGGATTCACCCTAAATACGATGCTCGATTCTTCGAGGTTGAGTATATCTCTAAAAGGGCAAATGAACCCTCCGAAACGATTGCTGGTAGTTCTCTGGCGATCGATCTTGGATTGGACAATCTGGCAACTTGTGTTGACACCAATGGGGCATCCTTTATTGTGGATGGTCGCAAACTTAAATCTATTAACCAGTGGTTCAACAAGGAAAATGCTAGACTGCAATCTATCAAAGATCGACAGAAGATAGAAAAACTGACCGAGCGTCAGGCTCGGCTGTATATCAATCGTAGCAACCAAATCAGGGATTACCTGAATAAAGCTGCAAGACTCATAATCGACCATTGCGTTAATACTAAAATTGAATGCTTGATTGTCGGATTCAACCTTGGGATGAAGCAAGATATCAATCTTGGTCGTCGCACCAATCAAAACTTTGTCCAGATTCCCTTTTATACCCTAAGAAATAAACTTAGAACTCTCTGTGAGCGATATGGGTTGAAATACAAGGAGCAGGAAGAATCTTACACATCTAAATCCAGTTTGTTGGATGGCGATGAGTTGCCCCTCTACAATGCCGATCGGCCAGCTACTTACCAGTTTTCGGGTAAGCGAGTTAAGCGTGGATTGTATCGGAGTAAAGAAGGACATTTGATTAATGCTGACGCACAAGGCGCGGCCAATATCGGACGTAAAAGTAAGCAGAATGGTTTTACCGGACTGTCTAGAGGCTGCGAGAGCCCAGCCGTTACGAATGAAAGTCTACTGAGGCTTGATTTTCTTAAGAATCCCCGTCCGTTTTACGGCGGGGAGTGTCAAAAAATTGTCAGAATGTTAAAAAATGTAAATATCGTCAGTGGGGTGTGTCGGAATTTTCAACGGGATTAAAAAGTGAACAGCAGGAAACCTTGACAGTTGCAGATACGATCGGGAATTGCAAATTTTATGAGAAATTCAAGATGTGACCTTCAAGACTTGAAACGCCGCTTTTTTAGGTGGATTTCGCACGTACAGATGGCAACGCTAGTCGTGTTGGGGGTAGTTGCTTTCGCAGGTGCGATCGCCGCAGCCTGGTTTAGCGGTGAAGGTACAGTCAGCGGTATTTTTGCCACAATCAATACTTGGCAGCAAAACCCGCCTGTGTGGCTGCAAGTACCTGCTGCGAGCAAGATGTATTTGTTAGTGCCGACTTTCGCCCTCGTCTCGGTTGCTTTAGCTACCATTAAAATTTCGCCTCAACCACAGAAATGGTCGCGGGCTGTGGTAGTTGGCATAGTTTTGGCTTTAACCATTCGCTACGTTTTGTGGCGATCGCTAGTTACCCTAAATTTAAGCGATCCCCTCAACGGTATCTTTAGTTTGGGACTGTTTTTCCTAGAAATGCTGATGGTTGTCAGCAGCAGCATTCAAATGTATTTAATGCTGAGTATGAAAGACAGGCATCGAGAAGCCGATCGCATGGCTGTTGCAGTTGCAGAGGGAAACTTTGCCCCGTCCGCAGACATTTTCATCCCAACTTACAACGAACCAATTTTTATTTTGAGGCGCACAGTCATCGGCTGTCAAGCTTTAGATTATCCTAACAAACAAGTATATTTGCTTGACGATACAAAGCGCCCTGAAATCCAATTGCTAGCCAAAGAACTGGGATGCAAGTATATAACTAGACCAGATAACAGTCACGCCAAAGCTGGTAACATCAACCACGCCACAAGCCTAACAAATGGAGAACTCATTGTAGTTTTTGATGCCGACTTCATTCCCACTAAAAACTTTTTAACAAGAACAGTTGGCTTTTTTCAAAATCCAGAAATCGCCCTCGTGCAAACACCGCAAAGCTTTTACAACCACGATCCCATTGCCCGAAATTTAGGTTTAGAAAATGTGCTGGTGCCAGAAGAAGAAGTATTTTACAGGCAAATTGAAATCATCAAAGATAGTGCAGATAGCGTAGTTTGTGCTGGCACGTCTTTTGTAATGAGGCGCAGCGCGCTACAAACAGTGGGAGGCTTTGTCACAAATTCAATCTGCGAAGATTATTTTACCGGAATTCGGTTGTCAGCCACCGGGTATCGTTTAGTTTACTTAGATGAAAAATTGAGTGCTGGTTTGGCGGCTGAAAATATAGAAGCCCATCTAACTCAAAGATTGCGCTGGGCGCGAGGCACCCTTCAGGCATTTTTTATTGATTCCAATCCTTTAACGATTCGCGGTCTCAGATTCGTACAAAGGCTGTGTCACCTGGAAGGATTGCTGCACTGGTTTACCAGTTTAAGCAGGATTGTGTTTCTGTTGATGCCTTTAGCTTATGCGTTTCTTGGGGTACTTCCTTTGCGGACAAATGCGCGGGAATTGGTCTACTTTTTCCTGCCTTACTATTTGGTGCAAGTTACTGTGTTTTCTTGGCTGAACCGCAAATCGCGATCGGCTTTGCTATCAGATGTTTACTCGTTCGTCCAGTGTATTCCTTTGGCGGTGACGGTGGTGAGTGCCATGCTCAATCCCTTTCAGAAAGGGTTTAATGTGACGCCAAAAGGAATTGCGACCGATCGCTTTAGTTTTAACTGGAATTTGGGATGGCCTTTGATTTTCTTGTTCGCAGCTACAGCATTCGGTTTGTTCCATAATTTAAACATTCATTTAGTTAAAAATATGGGCAGTTGGCAGGGAATATCAGCAAGTGCTGATTCGTTAAAAGGTGTGAGTGCGGGCTGGATTTGGAGCGCTTACAACCTGCTGATGCTGGGAATTGCGCTGCTAATTTTGGTGGATATTCCTAAGCCGGATATATACGAATGGTTCAATTTGCACAGGGTGGTGCAGTTGAATGTGGGCGGTCAAAGTTTTTGGGGAATAACTACTGTAATTTCAGAAAGTGGCGCTGAAGTTGCTCTGACTGAACGGCCGAGTTTTGCGGTCAAAGGTAAAGGGAGCAAACAGAGTTTTACCGCAGCAGAGATGTTACCCAAATATGCCGCTGAGACAAGTTTATCGCAGGGTAAAATCAGAGCGATAGCTCGCAGCGTAGCAGTCAAAGCGAGGATATCCGTAGCGCCGCCTGTGATGGAGTTGGACACCGAAGCTCGTTTTGGCAACTGTTTGATTGATTGCGACTCGGCGACTCTGGAAATTATGGAAGAGAAATGTTTGATTCCTGTGGCTAAGATTGAGTTGGTTAGCGATAAATCTCACTTGGAGTCGAATTTTCGGGATGCAGCAGGGTGCAGTGTTGCGGAATTTCCGACTGTGCGAATTGCGTTCGATCGCCTAAACATGAGCCAACACCGCTGTTTGATCGAAATGCTGTACTGTCGCCCCGGCCAGTGGAAGCGCCAGGAAACGCCCGGAGAATGGCATTCGCTGTGGCTGTTGTTGAGAATTGCTTTGAAGCCGAGGGCTATTTTTGAGAGAAACAGGCCGGTTAGGGCGATCGCAGTTTCCCAAGTTTAAAACTCATATCAAATCCGGTAGCATGGGAATTAATATTACCATAAATCAGGACACGGCATTGCCGTGTTCCTATTCCGATCAATTGTCTAAAAAAGACATTCAGATATCCTATCTATTATTTTTCCACAGTCAAAATTGATTGACAGAATATAAATGTTTTGATAACATAAATTTAGTTATATTTGTAAAATTTTGCGAACCTATGAAACTCAACTCGTCTTTGTTTTGTAAAGCGGTTTTAGTGACAAATTTACTCCTGGCATCTGTCACTACTTTCGGTATCGTTGCTCAAGCCCAGACAAGTAGCTCCACTAAAAATTATAAAGGTGTATGTAGTTTTTACGGACAAAATCAACGACAGGCACAAACAATCGGCTGCTCAGTCAAGCAGAGTCTCACCCAAATTACAATTACCTGGGAGGATGGATTCATAACTAATGTGGTGTCTTCAGAAGACGGTGTTTGGCAATCAATGCCATCTCGCTCGCTCGCCGGAGTTACATTTTATGCCGGTAGTGGACAAGTCTCTAGAGTTGAAATTTACGAAGGCCCTGGTAAAGGTATTCTTGTTGTCAATCCTCTTTGAAGAAAGACCAAAACAACCCCATTTCTTTTATTATGAAACAGGCTTTCCGGCCTATTCATAAAAGGTAAAGATCTCATAAACCGGATATCGGCACAAATTCATAACCGTAACTGGTGCGATTTCCCGGTTTAACAATTACTAATTGAACTGCTCGATTGCGATCGCCCGAAGGTAAAAAGCGAATCGGCCCCGATGCTCCTGTTGCCGAAAAATCTGACGCAGATAAAGCTTGTTGAATGCCTGTGCGAGTCGGATTGCGCCCTAATCCGACAATTAGCGCGATCGCCGCATCGTAAGCTAAAGCTGTGCGCCAACTGACTTCAGCATTCCAAAGTTGTTTCGAGGTTTGGGGAAAGTTTGACTGCGGATCTGCGAGAATGTGCCAAGGAACTGCTAACACCATATCTGTGGCTCCTGCGCCACCAATTTGCAGTGTTTTAGCACTATAAGCGCCGTCTCCTGCTAGTAATGGCAGCCGTTTGGCGTTGACTTGCACTACTTGCAAAGCTTGGTCGATAGTCGCCGAATTGGACGCTAACATCATGACTTCTGCTCCCTGGGCGATCGCACTTTTAACGCTTTCGGCAGCATTAAAATTCCCCTTAGCAAAGTCAAATTCCGATACGATTTGTCCGCCATCTCCGTAAACAGCAGTAGTAAATTCATCTTTTAAAGATTTGCTGTAACTGCTGGCAGAATTAAAAAATATAGCAACTTTTTGCTTTGGCAATTTTGTCAGCATATAGCGGGAAAGAGCATTCGCCGCAAATCGATCGCTCGGCACTGTCCGAAATATATTGCTGCCAACTCCTGAAAGCTGCACAGAGGTACTTGTCGGAGAAATTGCTACTAATTGATTTTGCTGGTAAATCTTGCTCGCTGCTAGGGTGGTGTCCGAACCAAAATGCCCGATTACTCCTAAAATTTCTGAGTTATTGGCGATCGCACTGGCAATTTGCGAGGCAATCTCTGGGTTGTTGTCGTCGTTAGCAATTAGCACTTTTAAGGGAGTCCCGTTAATGCCGCCCTTTTGGTTGATTTCATTTTGAGCTTGAGCGACTCCCCGCAAAATTTCTTGAGCAGCATTGATATCGGTGCCAATGGGAACCGCTGCGGCAATTGTGTAGGATTTTTGATTGCCGATACGGGCGTTGTTGAGGTAAATTAGTGCTTCGGGATCGTTGCGATTGGTTTGCAGTGAAGCTTGTAAGTCTGAAATAGCCGCGTTGTAGTTGCCAGATGCGATCGCCTCTACTGCTGATTCTTTAGTTGTTGTTGCTTTTTCAGAAATTAACAGTTTTTTTCCGGCACTCAGACGCTGCTGAATTTGCTGCTCTGACTGCGATGAATTCCCCGTCGGGGGCTTAGAAAACGTCTGATTTTCGGGTGATAAACCTCCAGGAATGCCGCCGCGGCTTGTCAGCCACCAAATACCTGCACCGGCTAGCCCGATCGTAATTAGGAGTGATAATACCAAAACAGCGGTTTCGTTTTTTTGGGACATGGCTGCACAATTTTAGATTTTAAGTTTTAGATTCAGTCATTAGTGCGAGCGTCCCCGCTCGCGAACGTTATTAGTGCGAGCGTCCCCGCTCGCGAACGTTATTAGTGCGAGCGTCCCCGCTCGCGAACGTTATTAGTNNATTAGTGCGAGCGTCCCCGCTCGCGAACGTTATTAGTGCGAGCGTCCCCGCTCGCGAACGTTATTAGTGCGAGCGTCCCCGCTCGCGAACGTTATTAGTCATCAGGAAGAAGGAAGAGGGAAGAAGGCTATAACGGCTATAACGGTTACGCGATCGGGTAAAAAGAAGGAAGAGGGAAGGAAGAGGGAAGAGGCAGGAGGCAGAAAAACCAATCTAATTATATTTTGACATTTTTTTAATAATCTTAGATAGTCATAGAGGCACGGGTACCGAGCAACGGGGTTTGATGGACGAAAATACAGAGGTTGCAGCCAGCCGAAATAGTAAAAAAACTAAGGTGATGAGGCCTTGTCCGTGCGATCGCCAACGGCTATGATTATTTAACCAGAATCCATCGAAAAATACCAAAAACCAGGCTGAGGGTTTTCTGCTGTATCCACTGTGACTTTCAAAAAGTGTGAGGAGCTAAACACTTTTGAATGCTGGATATCACACTTTTTTATTAACAAGCTATTTCTTAATTATATCTTTATTTTTTAACAAAAACCCGACAGTGCGGGAGTTGTCAACCATCACGGATGGTGCTGAAAGATTAAAGTTTTTTGAAGTTTAGCAAAAATCCTGAAATCTTTTGTAATATAAACAGGAAAGTTGAAAAAAATCTAAAGACAAACTAATTGCATAAAAGTGTCGCTAAGGTAGTAAAGATGACGGTTTCTTAGAGAAAAAGAGTGTTAAGCTCGGCTAAGCTCAGCCCAAGCAAAACCGCAATATTTAATTAAGCTCGATCGATAACAAAGGCTAAGGTAAAGTTCATGGCAAACTCAGTTTTAAAGGGGCCAAACGCAGCAGCAGGAGTGCAGTGGCAGCCAAAAGATATTATCCGCGGCCTAGTGTGGAAAATTGCGATCGCAACCTGGCTGTTAATGGCTGTAGGCAGCGCCACGCGCGTGATGAATGCGGGGCTCGCTTGCCCGGACTGGCCGCTGTGCTACGGTCAATTAATACCCGCAGCGCAAATGAATTTGCAGGTATTTCTGGAGTGGTTTCACCGTTTGGATGCAGCAGCAATTGGCTTAAGTGCGATCGCCCTTTTAGCACTTTCTGTCTTCTACCGCAGCCGCCTGCCGACTTGGCTGCCCCTCGCCAGCGCCGGCGCAGTATTTTTAATAGTTTTTCAAGGCATATTGGGCGGCCTCACCGTGACGCAACTGCTGCGATTTGACATCGTTACCGCTCACTTGGGAACGGCTTTACTGTTTTTTTGCGCCCTGCTAGCGATCGGTTTTATGCTGACTCCTTACGAAGCTACAGGCAATACAGGCAAATTAGCATGGGTAAGTTCGATCGCAGCACTGCTAGTTTATCTCCAAAGTCTGCTAGGAGCATTAGTCGGCTCTAGATGGGCGCTGCATCAATGTTTTGGTTCCTCAGAATTGTGTTCGGTAATGAACAGCCACATCGCCGGTATCGTACCAGCTACCGCAGCAACTTTAGCAGTATCAGTGATGGCTTGGCGGCAACCAGCACTCCATTCAAACTTGCGAAAATTAGGGAATTTAGCGAGTCTTTGTCTGATTGCTCAATTAGTTTTGGGATTGGCAACTTTCCGGCTGCACCTTCAGGTAGAACCGCTGACAGTCGCCCACCAAGCAGTCGGCGCAGCATTGCTGGGAACCCTGCTAGCTTTTAGTGTTTTGTCGTGGCGCGATCGGGTTTTATCAGCTTGAAAGTCAGATCGTGTCCGGTAGCATCGTTGTTCTATGATGCAAAATCTTGTAGGGGCGGGTTCACCATTATTCTCGATAAAAGCCAACAGTTTCATAAACCCGCCCCGCCCATACAAGCATGAATCAACCGGACATGATAGACAAGGCAGATTTATCTATTCCTTGAGCAACAGGTGCCTGATTTATCCCTCGGTGGGGGCGGGTTTATCAATCTTTTCACCTACAACAAATATCTCTTGTAAACCCGCCCCTTGTATCTACGAAGCAATGACAACTGACAACTAACAAGTAACAACTAACAAACAATTAATAACCGATGCAAGAAGTTCTTACAAACAATAGCCCTCGCCTCCACGAAAACTTTTCGCAAGTGGTGAAAAGTTACTACCAACTTACAAAACCGAGAATTATTTTACTGCTGCTAATCACCACATCAGCCGGAATGTGGATGGCCGCCAAAGGAGAAGTCGATCCGCTATTACTGGTATCAACTATTACCGGAGGCGCTTTAGCTTCCGCGTCGGCGAATACGATTAATTGCGTCTACGACAGCGACATTGACTATATCATGGAGCGCACGCGGTGGCGGCCGATTCCTTCCGGGCGTGTCAAGAAACGGGATGCTTTGATATTTGCGATCGCCCTAGCTACAATATCTTTTACATTGCTGACAGTAGTTGCCAACTTATTATCAGCATTGCTAGCCATGTCTGGCATCGTTTTCTACGTCCTAATTTACACTCACTGGCTGAAGCGCCACAGCGTCCAAAACATCGTCATCGGGGGTGCAGCAGGGGCGATTCCCCCGCTAGTTGGGTGGGCTGCGGTGACGGGAGATTTGAGTTGGGGTGCGTGGCTGCTGTTTGGGATTATCTTCCTGTGGACACCGCCGCATTTTTGGGCGTTAGCAATGATGATTCGCGACGAATACAAGGAAGTAGGCGTGCCGATGTTGCCGGTAATTGAGGGCGATGAAGAGACAGCGCGCCAAATTTGGATTTACACCTTATTGATGCTTCCTGCAACTTTGCTGTTTGTGTATCCGCTGAATTTGGCGGGCCCGGTGTATGCGGGAACAGCTATTTTCCTGGGTGCGATTTTTGCCCAAAAAGCTTGGTTGCTGTTGCAGACTCCAGAAGATAAGAAGGTTGCGCGATCGCTCTTTAAATACTCTATTCTGTATCTGATGCTATTGTGCGCTGGAATCGTAGTTGATAGTTTACCTGCGACTCACAACTTTACTACTGCTGTTGTTCACAATGTGCACACTTTAATTAGTGCCGTGGTGATGTAGTAATAAGTTAAATTGCCATTATTAAAATGAAGCCCGCATCTTGCGGGTTTTGTTTATGGTAAAATAACAGTAGTCATTCTCCCATCTGCGTTCATCAGCGTTAATTTGCTTTAATCTGCGGTAAAAAAAGAACGCTCGAAAATCGCTACAATTAAGCTATTAAATTTGCCTGCAATACTATGATTGCCATCCCCTCTGGATTTAGCCCCGAAGAGTACCTTTCCCTGGAACATGACAATACAGTCCGCCATGAATATCGGCGCGGTTTAGTCTACGCAATGGCGGGTGGTAGCGACGATCATAGCCGTCTCGCGATTAATTTTTTAACGGCTATTAATTTTCACCTGCGTGATGGGGAATGTCAGTTTTTTTCCGGTGATGTGAAGGTGAATTATGCGGATGCGTTTTTCTATTATCCCGATGCCTTTGTGACGTGCGATCCGCGCGATCGGAGCGATCGCTATGTGAAGCGCTATCCTAAGTTGATTGCTGAGGTGCTGTCTCCTTCGACGGGAAAATTCGATCGCACTGATAAGTTTGAGGATTATCGACTGTTGGAATCGTTGGAAGAGTATGTTTTAATCGCGCAGGATGAGATGCGAGTAGAGTGTCGCCGTCGAGTGAAAGATGGGGCTGGGGAACGTTGGGAAACGGTGGTTTATGGTGCGGGCGATATCGTGATGTTACAGAGTATTGAGCTTGAAGTTGCGATCGCAGAATTATATCGCGGTGTGAGTTTTGGACGATAAATAAAGTAAACTATAGACAAAGGTTTCAAATTTGAAAGTTTTGAAGAAATATGCTAAATATAAAATTAAAAGTGGAGGAAAGTTTTGATGACTGAGAATGCCGTGAAAGTAGATATCTCATTTCAATCACTGCTGGAAGCTATTTCGTCACTGGGAGTTGCTGAAAGATACAAGATATGGGAATTTTTGGAAGCTGAATTATTCCCGAATGAGGACGATTCTCCCGAAGACATTGCTGAAATTGAAAATGAAAACTTTCCACTACTCACGGAGTTGGGCATTCCGTTGGCAGCAGAGTGCAAGGCGTTATAATTAAAAATGCAAAATGCAAAATTCCAAATGGAAGCTACAGAGGAATCGGGAGTATGAGGAGATATGCAAATTGTTTGGACAAAACACGCCCAGGAACGTCAGCTACAATGGGAAGAGCGATTGAAAATTACCAGGGAAGAGGTTGAGGCGGCCCTAACCAATCCTCAACAGATTATCGTGGAAGATGATGTCTTGGTGGCTCAAATTAAACGAGGCAACGGTCTTCTTAGAGTACCCTTTGTTGAAATTGGCAAAACCAGACGAATCTTAACTCTGTACTGGACAAATCAAGTTAAGCGATATTGGCAGGAGAATACCGATGAAAGTTAAATACGATGCAGAAGCAGACATTCTGATTTTTATCTTCCGTGATGCGTTTCCAGCCAATGCTATCTCTGAACCTGGAGGCGTGATTGTCAGTTATGACGAAAATGATGAACCAGTTAGCATCGAATTTCTCAATGCCTCCAAACGTCAACTGTTGAATCCTCAAGAGCTCATGCTAACGATCGCAACTTAGTTGATGCACTTTGTCGAGGTGGCACAGCAATATTGTCAGCTTTCTTGATTTAGCTATTTTTCAAGTATTTACCCAAAAACTCTAACTGGTTCACCATTTCCTCTGCTGTCTTATTAGCAGTTAGTTCCATAATGGCTCTGACTTGCTCACCAACAGAATAGTCTTGCGATATCAGCGCAATGCCAGCATGAGATTCCTCTCCGATCAGAAACTCAGTATGTAACTGACAGAAGTCTCCAATATTGTGACTGTACAGCACTCTGTTTTGAGTGGTAGCTAGCCGAAGTTGTTCTTCGTCGATTAATCCTTCTGTTTGAGTTTCATTGACGGTGGTTACATCAACTTGACGCGATCGTAATGCCCGTAGAAGAGACTGATCTTGGGAATCTTCATCTAGGTAAATCTTAATTTCACTCATGCTTCTTTACCAAAGTTGGTGTACAAAGCTTCTAGACGCTTGGCTTCTGCTGCTTGATGGCTCAAATCAGTTTCAATTTCTGCGGTGTTGGCATGATAGTAGGTGAGTGCGGCGTAGACTTCGGCGAGGGTGAGATGAGAAATGCGATCGCAAATCTCTTCAGCATTCAATCCTCGCTTGTACCAGGTGACAATCCGGCGAACGGTAACGCCTTTACCGAGGATGTGGGGACATCCACCATGCAGTCCAGGAGTGCGTGCAATGAGCGTACCAATGTCAATAGATACTGCTGTGGTCATAAACTATCGAAGTTTGAAGGGACTGATCTCTATTACAGCATAGCGATCGCAGAATTAGATCTCAGCGTGAGTTTCGATCGATAAATAAAGTAAGCTAGAGAGACAGGTTTTAAACAAAATCATGACTGAACTCCTTCAACAGGCGATCGCCCAAATCCAAAAACTCCCACCCGATCGGCAAGATGCGATCGCGGCTCGGTTTTTGGCAGAGTTGCAGGACGAGCAAAAATGGGAAACTCGTTTTGCTGACACGACAGACGATCAATGGGATCAGATGGCTGCAATGGTACGTCAAGAAATTGCGGGAGGAGAAACGGTTCCACTTGATGAGGTTTTTCCAACACAAAAATGAAATCAAGTGTTACAAAGTCATTTCGCACGCGGCTAGAGAGTCTTCCTGTATCAGTTCAGGAACAAGCCGATAAAGCTTATGCCCTTTGGCAGGATGATCCTTATCATCCAAGTCTTCAGTTCAAGCGAGTCAGTCAGAGGCAACCGATTTATTCTGCTCGTGTCAGTATCAATTATCGTGTTTTAGGTTTATTGGAAGCCGATCGTATTTACTGGTACTGGATTGGTGCACACGACGAGTACGATGAATTACTGAAACGGATGTAGTTTAAGGCGAATGTGTTAGTATAATATGAGTGATAATCATCACCTTGGGTGTATCTCCGACGTTTTCACTATCGTATATAACGAAGTCCCCCGATATGGAGAATAGGTATGCTTCTCAATGATTTACTCAAGCAAGACGACAGCAAAAAAGTTGTCGAAGATGCAAAGTTTATAGAATTCTCTAAACGAACTGTTAGATTTGGAGATTCGTTGTATCAGCTTAGAAATGTTACTGGCTTTGAGGTGGGAAAAATACCGAAAGATAAGTTTCCTACTTTAATTGTTTTAGGGATGTTGCTCGCAGGTACTGCACTTCTCGTAGTCGGAATCGGAATTATTTTGATTGGGATTGCAGGATGGATGATTTTTTCTCACTTCACTCAGCCACAAAAATACGGCTTTATTTTGACCTTGAACTCAGGAGAATCAATATCCTTCATCAGTCGAGATAAGTTGTTTCTAGGCAATATTGTCTCAGCCTTATATCAGTTAATGGAAGGTGAAATTGATGGTGTAACTATCAATTTCCAAGATCGATCGGTGAATATACACGCTCCCTTTAAGGGGATCGCTGCTACTGGTGACAATCCACAAAATGAGTACAAAGCGTAATCTACTGGAGTAAATACTTATCATGACACAGGATAGATCAATCAATATTTCTGGATCGGGAAAGTTTGAAGGCATTGCAAGTGCTGGGGATCATGCTAAAAATGTCTACACAAAAAAGGTAGATAAATCAGAAGATTATTTGAGTGATTTCAACGCAATTATTGAACAGTTAGTGCAAGAATTTCCTAATGCAACCAGTACACAAAAGCAAATAGTTTTGCAGATGAAACTTCAGCAAAAAATGCAGGCCGATACTACATTTCGAGATCGTTTTGTGAACGCTGTCAAAGCTGGTGGGACTGAGTTGATAAAGGTATTGACTAACAATCCATTTGTTAGTGTTTCTCTAGAGACTATCAAAGGTTGGCTGGAAGCAGAACCACAAGATTGAGCCACACATTCTAATCAGTTATTGGAGTGGCGGACGATAGATATCGCATTTAATTTCGGTAATATTTGCCGCTGCTCAACTTGGTAGTTAGACTACTTCTGTTATCGATTAGGGTTGGGAATATGATCTCTGTGCAATTAGCCTTCTTGCTTCCATGCCAACAAGCGATTCTGAACTGCAAGCCCAAGCGCGGAGAATTCTAGATGCGATCGCCTTCACTCCTTTCGAGCAATGTCAACCCTTGACTCGTGAGTTTGATAACATTCCTGCTCGCCCTGGCATCTATGCAGTCAGGCACAGAATTGACGGATTACTTTACATCGGTAAAACCAAGAGCCTACGAGGACGATTCAGTGGCGGGCACAAGGCTTTTTTATGGGCGTGGCTCGATAAGTACAATGACGAAGATGTGCGGATTGCAATGCAATTAGTCTCTTACTGTGAAAACCCTGCGTTACTATTGGAGCTAGAAGCCATCATTCTAAGAGCCACTGAACCTCCGTACAACGTTCAAATTCCAACCCAAAGGTGAATGCCATGCAAGCCAAACTTCAAGAACAACTTTCTCCTGCTGATGCCGAAGTTATTTTGGGACGTTTGCCAGAACGAATTCAAGCGGCTCTAATTGCGCGTGCTGCGGAAATTGAATATCCGATCGCAGCAGTGCTCGAAATGGCGATCGCCAGTTTTCTCGATACAGAAGCATTAGGTTTTGTAGATTGCAAACCAGGACGCGGACAGTAAAATCGAGAAGAGGTGTCAAAGTTTACGGTATACTTCGTTAACGCACCCTACAAGAGCCACGTTAAGCTAGAAACAGACAACAGAGAGCCAACCTACGCAAAAGGTTAATATCAATGGTTGCGATCGCCCAAAAAACCCTTTCCTTCGAGGAATTCCTCAACTGGGATGACAAATCCGGTAGGTCATTCGAGCTAGTCAATGGAGTTGCCATGCCCCTGAGTGAACCCACAGCCAAACATGAGGATGTCGTCGATGGTTTATGTCGTCTCTTGGTGGATCATTGCCAATCCTTGAACCTTCCCTACATTCCTCGACAAAGTAAACAAGTCAGATTGAACGCTGCCCCGGGCGAAAGTGAATCGAGTCGTAAAGCTGACATTCTGGTGTTTGCCAAGGAAGAATGGGTCAGAATGCGTCAAAGTTCTGCCTCTGCTGCGGCTTATATTCCACCTCCCTTGGCGATCGAAGTTGTTAGTACGAATTGGCGGGATGATTACCGCATCAAATTGAATGAGTATGAAACTTTAGGAATCCTGGAGTATTGGATTGTTGATTATGCAGGGTTGGGAGGCGTTCAGTATATTGGCTCTCCAAAACAGTCTACGGTGACTATCAACCGCTTAATTGATGGTGAATATCAGGCACTGCGATATCAAGGAGAAGCCACTATTGTTTCTCCAACGTTTCCTCAGTTGGTATTAACGATCGCTCAAATCATTGCGATGACAGAAGTTTAGCGTTTGCAAATTATTTGTAGGATACTTTGTATTGCCAAAAAAATACTAAGATCCGAACCCGGTTTCTGGACACCCATATTAATTCGACTGAATCTGTGCATTCAAAACCTTAGAAATGCGATCGCGCGTTTCCTCCAAATGAGCCTGCGTATAAGCATCCGCATTCTTGTCCAAGTTGCGAATACTCTTGCTCAAACCCTCCCGCAACTGCCGCAATTCGTACCACGCCAGAGTCCGCGCATCCTCAGGTGTACTGGTTTTTCGCAGCACCATTCCGATTAAAATCGCCAAATGTTCTCGCTGCAACGATCGCCGAAAAGTCGAAATTTGCATCTTCTTGGACGGCTGCAAAACCTCTTTCCAAATATCCTGTTGCAAAGTATCGAACAATTCTGGTAATTTCAAAGCGCTTTCCGAGGCTGATTTTAACTCCGCATCCCGCAGTCTCGCCAGCCGCACTGGAGATAGCAACACTCGCAGCACAAATCGCTGCATAAAAGTAATTCGATCGCCGATCGGGTAATCTAGAGGAAACACCAAAGCCGGACTTCCCCAGTGCTCCCAGCGCGCAGGCGCTAATTTATTTAGCAAATCCGGCGCAAAACTAAACGCATCGCTTGCAAATACGTACTTATCCAATGTTGCTAATGCTTCTCTTTGCTGCGAAAGCTCGATCGGCACAAACGGCAATTTCGCATTAATATCTCCCGGGCGAATCCGACTAAACGACTGTCCGCCGACGTACAAAGTAGCATTCATCACCTGCTGAAAATAATACCCGAACACCGAATCAAACATCACCCGCAGTTCGTTATAACCGTCTTCCCCAACCGGAATTCGCTTTTCTAAACGCTTCCACATTGCCTTAGCATTATCCAATTGCCATTGCGAGTACCTCAGCATATTGTTACTGAGATCGAAGGCATTTGCAGCGGGATCGAGATTGTCAACAGTATCCTCATCCGGCGCATAAGCTAATTGCGGTTCCCCCGCGCGACTGGCAATTTGTTGCAGCGCTGGTAAGTCGCTGTTGGGGTTGGCGCCACCAAGAACTTTGTAACCGTACTCGATCGCCCAATCGTCATAAGGCCCTACAATCGTCGGATAATAATCGCCCTGTACAGTTCCCTGCGGTGCCAAATTAATCGGCAGGTAATCCATCACCGACGCCACCATACCTTGGGCGCGAGCTACCTGAGTATTGTTCAAATCCTCCGGTTGCAGCATTGTACTGCCGTGAAAATTGTGCCTCAAACCAAGAGTGTGACCGACTTCGTGTGCAGTCAAATTTCGGATATAATCATTAACATAATTCTCCAGCACCGGACTGCTAGGCGCTGCATTGTCCAGCAGAGACATCGACATTGCTCCGATCGCAAATTGCCGGCTCGATTCCAACCCAAAACACATATCCGAACTCAGCATCAACCGCGATAAGGGCGATCGCTTTTGCTCTTGATATCTTTCCACCAAAGTGGGCAAATCATCAACAATTCCACCCGGAGAATTCTCCCCGCTGCTTTTGCCTAAATCTGCATTTTCGAGCATCGGCAAATAGCGAGAATACATCCCGAACTGACAGGGATTGGTATTAGAGCCGTTTCGGCCTTGAAAACTCTTTGCTAGCGATCGATTTTGTTCTACCAAAGACCGATATCCCTGTTTGATTAGCCGGACAATATTAGCATCCAACAAAATATCAGCATCCAAGATTTCCCCGGTTAGCGGGTTAGTGCGAGACGGCCCGAGTCCGGCAAAATCTGACTCAAAAGAACTCGACCACCTAATAGTATTGTAGCGGACATCAGCCGGATCCCATTTAGCATTGTCCGGCATTTGTTTGACCTGAATTGCCTCTGTAAAACCTGCTTTTTCAAAAGATTTGTTCCACTCCAAAATGCCATCGCGAATTGCATTGCGGTATTCTAGAGGGACATTATTTTCAATCCAAAAGACGATCGGCTGCACCGGAGGCGACATCGGCGCCGTCGGGATTTGCTTTTGCAAATGCCAGCGATTGATGTAGCGCACAAAAGGCTCCCGACTGCTCTTGTCAGAAAAGTCTTTATATGCTGTCAGAAAATAGCCGACTCGCTCGTCTGCAAGTCTGGGGCGGTAGCCGTTATTGAGAGGCACTTCCGAGAAACTGTAGTGAATGCGGAGGTTAAAAGCCCGACTGTCAGGAATCGAAGGTAAATAGTTAACTGCACTGTCATTATCGCTGGAAAAACCGTAAATAGAAGCAATTTCTACATTCAGCGGAAACGCTTTCACATCTTTAAAATAAGATTTGTCTTCATCGATCGAGTAAGCAGCACCCAAAATCGCCGGCAAAATCGCTTTAACCCCCGGTAAGTCGCGCTTTTCGCTCATCAGCAAATCGCCTAAGTCTATCAGCAGAGTTTGCCTTTGCGGATGAAGGCTTTTGAGTGGTAAAGAATAGAGAATCGACTCGCTAAATGCCCTTTCCACCGAACCCGCTTGCGGGTCGCCCGGACGAGTGCGAAAATAGATATTCGGTATGACAAACTCGACGTTATTTTGGACTCGCCGCAGTTGAAACAAGAAATCGCCGATCGGCAATCCGCTCAAAATTCCCCCTTCCCCTAAACCTGATGCCAATGTGACGAAACACAGAAACTTTTTATCCAGTTGCTGCGGTTTAATTTCTAGATAAACTTTATTAGTTGCCAGATTGCGGTAAAGGGTAAACAGTCCTTCAAACTTTTGCGCGTCTTTGACAACTTGCTCGAAGGGTTGCAAAGGTTGTTGTTCGCTGCTGGGCGGCGGAGTTGATAAAGCAAAAGGTAAAAATAAACCTTTATACAAACTAAACAGGAAAAATGCTAGAGATAATATAAAAAATATTACAGGCAGATTTTTGCGGGGATTTTTCATCAGTTTGTTTCTGCTAACTTCCGAAAAAATTAATCTTTTCATGTTCAGTGTCCAGTTGCAGGAAAGAAGTGTTTTGAGATAGTCGCATCCCAGGATTAACGATTGAAATAACAATCATTAATATTGCTGAACCCGCCTTTACAATAAGATTTAAATCCTTTAAATTCTAACAACAGCTAGCGATAGTTTTATCCTTGACGGGGGTGGTGACTAGAAACCGGGTTTCTCTGAGATTTTTGCGTTTAGTAATGAGAAACATTCGTAGAAACCCGGTTTCTGAGATCTGCCGTGGGGGCTAGAAACCGGGTTTCTACGAGATTTTACGACGAGTCACGAGAAACATTCGTAGAAACCCGGTTTCTGAAATCTGCCGTGGGGGC
>NZ_JAEQCX010000156.1:0-5797 GCF_020738035.1 Microcoleus sp. PH2017_28_MFU_U_A | reverse complement strand
GTTTCTGAAATCTGCCGTGGGGGCTAGAAACCGGGTTTCTACGAGATTTTACGACGAGTCACGAGAAACATTCGTAGAAACCCGGTTTCTGAAATCTGCGTGCGTCTAGGAGTATTTTCCCCGCTATCTCCATCGAACATAACAGACAATCTAGATACCCACTAGCTTACAACTTCTCCCAATCTCCCCCTCTCCCAATCTCCCCCTCTTCCCTCTCCCCCTCTCCCCCTCTCTACTTCTTCACAGGCCAGGGAATCATCGGATCTTGAGCCAAGCGCTTGGAAACTGCAACAGCACCGTAACGGTTGAGGTGACTGGGGTCAGAAAAAGATTCCCGTGCTTGGGGCAACAATAAACTATTATCTCGGAAAATTAGTCCGGTTTGAGCTGCTAATTGTTGCATATATTGCCGGAATTCTTGTTCGTAACCTGTCCGCACCGGATCTAAATAATCGGCAGTCAGAGGCATATTGACAAACACGAGATTGATGTTGCGAACTTTGGTAAATTCGATCATGTTTTTGAGCGCTACAGTTTGTTCCCCTGTCAATTTAAAATCTTGATAGTCGGTGTCGTAATATCCAGATACTTTGGCGTGTTTCTGAAAGTAAGTATCGGGATTGAAGCGGATGTCGATCGGCAAAAAGCCGTTTGGTTGAAACTCGCTGGGTGCTTTACCCGCAGCAGTTAGCTGGGCGTTTTCAGTGGTTTGTTTATCGTCGTCGGCTGCGGTTTGGGGGCTTTCGGTGACAACAGGGGCTGCTGGATTCGCGATCGATCGCAAAAACCCTTTCAGCCGATCGCGCTTTTTGTAAGTTGCAGAACTATCCACCAACTTTTGACTCAGAAATTGTTGAACATTCGCTTGACTTTGTTCCAAATTGTGCACCAATTCACCAGCAGTCGCGATCGGATTTTTGGCAGTTTCCTTAGATGTTGGGGATTCTAATGGATTGGTGCGGATCAGAAAACTACCCCGAGCCAATTGTCTGTAACCTTCGGAAGAGGCGATCGCACTAAAAGTCAAATCCGGCCGCCCGCTGTTGAGAGCCCTCGCCCCGTCCGCCAAAACCAGTAATTTCGGCAATTGTTGCGGTGGCAAAATCCGGCGGACGATCGAATCTACCACTTGCAGAGTAGCTCCGTTCACCCCAAAATTGTAAGCCTTCAGCCCCGGATAGCCTCCAGCAGCCAAAGCCGTTTCCAACACCGCCGGGTCGATACCCCGCAGCGCCCTAGAACTCCCGACAATTAAAATATCCGGCGGTTTTTTGTGCTGGCGGATGTACTCTTGGTAGCGCGCAATCTGCTCGTCAAGCTGCTCGCTCCTCAAAGTCGGAAACACCGGAGCAGCCGAAACATCAGCTACAGGAACGCTAGTATTTCCCGGTTTCGTAAACCCAGAACCGTTGAAAGCCTTTTCTTCACTCGCGGACGGCGATGCTTGTAAAGGAATTTGAGGCAAATTCACTTCTTGAGACTCGGGAATCGGGACTGAAGAGCCAGAGGGAGAGGGAGAATCCGGATTCGTGAGAGAGGCTTGAACGTCGCTCTGAGGCTTGGGGGATGAATTTTGACAATTTGGGCCGTTGCAAACTTCGGAGGCTCTAGGAGCTTGACTAACCGTCGCAGATTTAAGAAATAGACCCAGCAACCAATCGGTATTGAAGGTGATCAGACAGCCGGCGATCGCCCAAATCAAAGCCATTCCCGCCGCGCGATCGGCTCTCACGCCTCCCGGCGCAGCAGCATTCATCGACAAAGCGTCGTTGGGAACAAACAAACCCGAAGCAACAAGCGGCTGCACCACAGCTTGAACGAACTGCTCGCCCAACTGGTAACCGGGGAGTCTAATTTTGAAGCGCGGCCGCGAGGAGTCCGGTGCGGGAGCATCGAACACCAAATTATCGCCCAGAGCAGAAAAACTCCCATCTGCCACCGACGGCGCAAACTCCGGCACCGCTTCCTTAGACAAGACAGCCTGTTGCGAGGGAGCCGATGCGGTTGTTGGTGCTAATTCCCCGTCAACCGCCATTTTGAGATCGATACCGTAGCGCCACAGGGGCATTTTCTGACCGGCGCGGCGCCCGTAGACTCGCACAAGAGCCACTCCCGGAATTTGTAACTGCCGCAAGAATTTAGCCACCGGCGGGCCTACCTTCGACTGAGCAGGGCAACTCAGAGCTTCAGTCATGACGTGCAGCACGTTGGCTTTGTGCAGCGCCACAGCCCGAATCCCTCCGGTTTCCAGCTTGCGGTTGAGATTGGGATTGAGAAACCTGTTGAGCAAGAAAGTCAAGGCTAATTGGTCGCCCTCGGCTGCCAATATCCTCGGGTTTGGAGCTAAGTCGGGGTGGTGGGCTGCTGGTAAGTCTATCCAGTCAATCCACACCGGCGACTCCGGCTCGGTTGTGCTGTCGCTGGCCGGTTCTACGCCGTAGAGGGTAGCTGCGCGGATGCCTTGGGGCGCGAAGGATGCTAACAAAGGGGCGATCGCATCGGTGGTTTGCTGTTTGTCAGGGTATTCTTGTCGTTTGGGTTTTTGTCCTTTTGTGACTGTTTTGCTGCAAAACAGGTGCAGAGTTGCTTCTTTGAGGGTGGCTCGCACTTCGACTGTTGATGTCGCCAAGTGTTGGTTGAGCAGTTTGGCGATCGACTGTACGTCTCCCCAGCGGGCCCATTCCTTGAGGATTGTGTCCGGTGGCGTCAAATCGACTCGCAGCACCCAGTCCGGCTTCGATTCGCCTGCAACTTGGCTGCCGATCGCAGCTTCCCGGAAGTCCTCTAGTTGCAGTTTCCGCAGCCTAGCGGCGATCGGTTCTGCGAGCAAGGAGGGTTCGGGGCTGTAAGCTGACTCGCACAGCACTAACAGCCGCCGTTCCTTGGACTTGAGAAGTTCTGGCGCATTGGGGTGCTGGGTTTCCCGGCTGCTTTTGGCTTCTTTTTCGCGAATGCTAACTTTCACCGAAACACCCATCGGCCCGAGGATTTCGCTGAGATAGCTGGCGATCGCATCTGGATAGCCCCGGCGCGCCAAAGTTTCCGCTGAAACGGTCAAAGTGCCGCCGCCATCACTGTCACCGGAGCCTGTTTCGGGGGATTGAATCAAAGCCACCGCGCCGCGACTTGCCTGCTGCTGCGTGGATGTTTGCGGTGCTGGCGCAGAAACGGGGGGACTGAAAGCTTCCCGAGTTGCCGAAGTGTCGATCGTCACTGGGGAAGTTTCAAAAACTTCTGGATATTCAATCCGGGAGGCCGTGGGGAAACTTTCAGTATCAAAATCCATTTCTTCCCGCACCTGAGGCATTGGTGCCGGGGTTTCTACCTGTGCTGCTTTTAGTTTGAGGTTGCGGTTTTCATTTTTGAATCTGTCGAAGAGTCCGCCTTTTTTACGACTTGTTGGCGGTTCGCTGTCGGGGGGACTCGCTAGTGGTGGCACTTCGGAAACTTTTGGTTCCGGTTCCGGTTCCCGTCGCTGTGGCTGTGGCTGTGGCTGTCGCTGTTTGCCACTGCAATCGAGCCGGACAGTCCAGTCGTTTTGTCGGGAACCGAGTTTGCGGCCGCACAGAAACAACTGGTAGATTTTAGTTCGATCGGGCAGGAGTCGCGTTAAATCAGTTTGTTCGATCGCGCTTTTAAATCTCGCCGTCACCAATTCCTGAGACGGACACAATTGCGCTTCGCACAAAATATGCAGGTGATTTCCGCGCAAACGCGCTTGTACCTGCACCTCGGGCAGTCCCAAAGCTTTTTGCGCCCACTGCGATGCGGGCGATCGATTGTCTGCCAATATACTCCCGTTCGCATTCAACATGGGACTTTAAATTTCGTCAAGGCTGGTTTTGTTTTCTACAGATAGCACAGTTTACAGGTTTTACATACAATTATTTTATTTACCGAGCCTAACCCTTGCATCCGGTTTAACTGTTGCTCGGCTTACTGGCGAGCTGTGTATCCCCTCGGCTGCGCTCCGTTGGGCAATACTGTTTTGACCAATACCTCGAATGTATTTTCGCACAATTAGACCCAGTTAAGCGAAGTCAGAATTCAGGAGTAAAGATAATTATTTCCCCTGTTTAGCAACCGCCCCCAAAGATTAGGACGTTCTTAATTGCTGAAACCCTTGCTATTCTTCCTCCTTCCTTCTGCTGTAAACTGGGGATACTGAATAACACAGGAGGGATCTATGCCGTCGGAAAACCAAGACTTGCCCAAAACTCAAACCCCCAACAATCCTAAATTGCCAATTCCCTCAGATATTTTATTGAGCTTAGCCGCCTTACCCATGCTGGGCGGGTTGCTGGCTGCCAAAGCTGCTGCTGAGTTTGTGAGTTCGATCGGCATTGAAAGCGAAGAAGTCTTTCGGGGTTCGCGCCTCCCGGTACTCAACTTTCCTCGATCGCAGGAGTAGCAATCTCAAGGCCAGTTCAACGCTAAATTTTTTGACCAAAAAGCTTGACAGCCGATAGAATCCGTGCTGTTACAATTTGTCATTGCTTCCAGCTTCTCCATCAGTTCCTTCGCACCGCAAGATTAGTTTCAATATAATCGCGGGAATCCCCGCCCTCAATTGACGCGATTTCCGCAGCCCAAGGGCTAAGGATGAGCGTCAATAGGGCGGGGAGGGATAGCGGCTAAAAATGGGGGTTTGATGCCCGCAGTTTTAGCAATCTCATGGTACACTAGCTCCATAATCTTCACTTATTGAAAATGTCTCAAGTCCTGACGGTTAGTTGTAAACTCGAAGTGTTGCAACATCAGGTTGAAAAACTTGATGCGGTGCTTCGTGCTTTTGCGAACTGCTGTGAGTACGTGAACAAAAACACTGACCGAAAGCTGACCAATCAGATAGCCGTGCAATCCTTAATTTACAAGGAAGCACGGGAATACTCTGGTCTATCGGCTCAGATGACTATCCATGCCATTCGTAGGGTTTGCGCCAATCGCAAGACTGCCAAACAAAAAGATAGACCTGTGAAAGGGTTTGCAGCTACCAGTGCCACTTATGACGCTCGGACTTTCACTTTTAGGGAGAAAGACTGGACAGCTAGTTTGACGATGCTCAAGCAAAGAGAGAAATTCCCTTTGCACATTGGCAACTATCAGCGTCATTTGTTAACAGGAAGAAATCCTAAGTCGGCAGTGTTGGTAAAGCGCAAAGATAACACTTATTACCTGCAAATTCAGCTTGAATCTGAGCCACCAAACCCTGAGAAAACTGATAGGGTTTTGGGTGTTGATTTGGGCAGAACCGATATAGCCGTTACCTCTGAATCCGAGAAGTTTAGTGGAACGGCGATAACCGAAATTCGTGACAGATATAGCCGTGTCAGGGCTTCGTTGCAGAAAAAAGCGTCCAAAGGCACAAGAAGTAGTCGGCGTAGATGTCGGCAGCTTCTGCAACGGTTGAGTGGACGAGAACGAAGATTTCAGGCACAGGTTAACCATACCGTTAGCTACCGACTCATTCAGCACGCCAAAAAACAAGCGCAAACTATTGCGTTGGAGGATTTGACGGGTATCAGAGAACGCACCAACCAACAGCCACGTTCTAAAACAGAGAGACGCAGAAGCAACAGTTGGGCGTTTTTTCAGCTTCGCCAATTCCTTTGTTATAAGGCAGTAAAGTTTGGCGTAAATCTGGTATTTGTTGACCCAAGGTACACATCCCAAACCTGCCACAAATGCCTGCATATTCACCGCTCGTAAAAACCTGGACAAAGCTACCCAAAAGTAGTCAATGTTAGACATCTACGTTGGTAATTTTAGTCCACAGTCCTAAAACTACAGGAATAAA
>NZ_JAEQCX010000155.1:0-12770 GCF_020738035.1 Microcoleus sp. PH2017_28_MFU_U_A | reverse complement strand
GGGCGACTCGATACAGAAAAAACTTATCTTTAACCAAGCTTGAATATATTGATCGCTCCTGCTCTTGGTTGGCAATCAATTATTCAGCAAGCCCTAATTGAGACCTTGCACTTTTTTCCGTAACAGGCAAGATGCCTGTTCCACTCACCTGATAACTTTTAGTGTGGGGCCAGCACGCAAAATCTTAGATAGGAAATGTTTCCAAGCTTTACTCAATTTAAATTGTATATCTCAATCGTCTCCCCCCTCTCCCCCTCTCCCATTCTCCCCATTCTCCCCATTCTCCCCCTCTCCCCATTCTCCCCCTCTCCCCGTCTCCCATTCTCCCCCTCTCCCCATTCTCCCCGTCTCCCCCTCTCCCCCTCTCCCCATTCTCCCCATTCTCCCCCTCTCCCTCCCAGGGCTGATTCCTGACGTGGAGGCCACATCTCAGTTTTAAGAAATATCTTAGTTCTGAATCGATGCCGGTAAAATAAGGCATAGGGCAATGGCAGTTATCCGTTGCGAGTCACGTCCAAAACTCAAAACCCATAACTTACCACCCCAAACCCAAAACTCCCCCACCGCTTTCACTCGATCGCACATCTCCAATATAAAACCCCTATGCTCCTCTGTCCCCGCTGCCAATTTGAAAATCCCAATCTAAACAAGTTTTGTCAACAATGCGGAAATTCCCTAACTTACAAAGCTTGCCACCAATGCGGAACCCAAGTCGCTGTTAGCGCCGAATTATGTCAGAATTGTGGCGTCACAACAGGTCAAGTGTGGCGGGCGATTATCTGCGGTCGATCGAACCTTCCAGCAGTCCAGCTAGAGCAGTCAACTATACCATCAGCCGAGCTTACACAAAAAACCGACAATTTTCCAGAAACCCGATCGACCCAAAACTCTCCCCAATCGATCGCAGACACCATTAAAACAGAAATTACCGCCGATTCTCCACAACTTGATGCGGCCGAATCCAGCAGCCCAGAAATTAGTGGCGCTGAAATTGTCGTGGGGGCGATCGCCACCGAATCCTTTCAAACAGAACAAAAAAGCTCTACTACAACACCAGAGCGCGAAATAACCCCATCTGACAACATTTTCACGGCCGCACCACCGCCAGAACCAACCCAGGAAGCAACAGAGAACCCCGAGGGCGCATCTCCCCCATCCCCAAAAATCTCCGCCCCCTATTCCGAATATTTAATCCCTTCCCAGCCAATAGGAGCTTATTTAGACAGCCAACAGCGCTACCAACTCCTAGAAACCTTGCCAGCAAGAAAACCCTCAGACACAGTATCAGCAACAGTATTGGACTGTCAGCCGCTGCAAATGTCACCCCTCAAAGCAATGCTAGCAGCCAACTCTGCCAGCGTCGCCAAACGCACATCCCCCTACACCGCAGCAATCAAAGCCGGAGAAAATGCGACCAATTCCGCCTTAGCAGAACTTTGCCAAGGCATAGCTGAACCTTATCTGGCACTGCGGTGGCACTTCTCTCACAACCTGCCAG
The DNA here is from genome assembly GCF_020738035.1 of Microcoleus sp. PH2017_28_MFU_U_A. Lineage (NCBI taxonomy): Bacteria > Bacillati > Cyanobacteriota > Cyanophyceae > Oscillatoriales > Microcoleaceae > Microcoleus > Microcoleus sp. PH2017_28_MFU_U_A. The sequence continues at coordinate 11,272 of NZ_JAEQCX010000155.1, read as the reverse complement.
TCATTCACGATAGCTGGTCAGACAACCAACAGGCCGTGCTGCTGCTAGAAGACTGTTCGCAATGGCCGCTGCTGGTAGAACGCTGGAGTCAACCCGAAACTTCCACCCAGCAAATTGTGTACTGGCTGCACGAAATGACCGAACTTTGGGCGGCCCTCGAACCCTGGCGCTGCCGCCAAAGCTTGTTGGAACTAACAAATTTGCGGGTCAATCCCGACTCTTCCTTTTCCTTTGCCTCTTTGCGGTTGCAATACCTCTATCCCGAACCCGCCGGTTCAAACCTGCAACTGGTAGATTTGGGGCAATTGTGGCAGGCGATATTTAACCAGTCCGAGCGCACTCAGTTTGGCGCCTTGCTCGAACTGCTGCAACAAATGTACAGAGGCGAGATTACCACAATAGAAGAATTGCGATCGCGCCTGGAAACCGTTCCCCTCGAACTCCAATCCGCACCTTCACCAACCTTAACCCCCACCCGTTTCCAAACAGACATCCCCGACAACTCGCCCCCCGAAGTTGTTGGTGAAGTCTTAACCCAGCCCATGCCCGTCCAGATTTACAGTTTAGAAGACGCAGGTCTCACCGATGTCGGCCGCACCCGCGAGCACAACGAAGACTTCTTCAGCATCTGGACTCAGCTTAACAAACTCGAAACCTCCTTCGGTCGCATCTTTCAAACCAAAGGGCTTTACATTCTCTGCGACGGGATGGGCGGACACGACAGCGGAGAAGTAGCCAGTCAATTAGCCGCTGAAACCCTCAGGGAATTCTTCCAAACCAGTTGGGAAAATCAACTACCCGAGCCTGATACCATTCGGCAGGGAGTGCTGCTAGCCAACAAAGCCATCTTTGAAATCAATCAAAAGGACGGTCGCTCTGGCATCGGCCGCATGGGTACAACCCTAGTCGCAGTCTTAGTTCAAGACACCAAATTCGCCGTTGCTCACGTCGGCGACAGTCGTCTCTACCGACTCCGAAAGGGACAGACACTAGAAAAAATCACCTCAGATCACGAAGTAGGCCAGCGCGAAATTAAGCGCGGGGTTGACGCCGAAACTGCTTATTCCCGTCCCGACGCCTATCAACTAACTCAAGCCATTGGCCCGCGAGACGGCAATTTTCTCAAGCCAGACGTGCAGTTTTTAGACTTGTCCGAAGATACTTTATTGATTTTGGCTTCCGACGGTTTGACAGATAATGATTTGTTAGAAACTCACTGGCGTGAAACTCTCGCACCTCTGTTCAATCCCCAAGCTAATCTCGACGAGGCAGTTGCCGACTTGATCGAACTAGGGAACACACGCAACGGTCATGACAATATCACGGCAATTATCATTCGGGCGCAGGTAGGCCCATTTCGATTTTAGAATTGGGTGCTGCCAACTTTTTTAAAGGCGGTGGCGGGCAGTCTTAGATTGAAACCTGCAATTGTTGCATGGCAAAGGAAGATTAACTTTGGCATCCGTCATCAAAAACTTGTTCGGCTTGCCGCGATATTCAAGTAATGTCATTACAACAACCAGTTTTTGATTTTTAATGTTGCAGTCTGTCGATCGATCGGGAGTTAAACGCAGCGATTCTTTAATCTCTCATTCCCACGATCGGCGAGTCAAGATGCGTTGTTCTGAATTGACCCTTTAGACTAGAAATAGCCGGCTACCTAGAAAGCAGCACGAAATAAGTTTCTTATGTGTCATACATATCAGTATTGTCAACCTTCTCTCAATTTGATCTGGCAGATTAATCAAATCAATCTAAAATGCTGCTGACTCTTTTAGATCCAGAAAAAAATACCCCTCTGCAACAGTGGAGTTTCGAGAACGAGTCCATTGTCCGCATCGGCCGATCGCCTGAAAATCATGTTGTGATTCCCAATGCTTTGGTGTCGCGGGATCACGTGGAATTGCAAAGAGTTAAAAGCGGTGCTAACCGCCAGTGGTATTTAGTCAATTCCGGGACAAATGGCACTTTTGTTAACGGTACTCTCATGTCTCAGGGTTGGATATCCGACGGTGCCCTGATCCAATTGGCGCGGGACGGCCCAATTCTGCATTTCCAAGTTCTGACTATTCAAGTCGGCGGCAAAATTGAGGCGATCCCTACTCTCAATCCTGGGACGCCGCGGTGTACCCACGCGGGAAATCCGCCCGGTAATTTATTCTGCATCCACTGTGGGGAACCGATTAAAGTCGATCGCACAATCCGCCACTACCAAGTGCTGCGAACTTTGGGCCAAGGCGGTATGGGAACAACAACTTTAGCCTGGGATCGACAGAAAGCCAAAGCTCAACAACCGGGAAGTTCTCCCGCAGCTTCTCTGGTAGTTCTCAAGGAAATGAATGCTGACATGGCTCAAATAGTCAAAGCTCAAGAACTGTTTGAACGTGAAGCTAAAACTCTCAAAGCGCTGCACCATCCTGGTATTCCTCAGTTTTTTGACTTTTTTGTCGAAGGTGGCAAAAAATATTTGGTGATGGAAATGCTCCACGGCGAGGATTTAGAAAAACGCATTTACAATCGCGGGCCAGTTGCTCCCCAACAGGCGATCGAGTGGATGATCCAAACCTGTGAAATTTTGGACTACATTCACTCTCAAAAACCCCCGATCGTCCACCGGGATATTAAACCTGCTAATTTGCTAGTGCGCCACCGGGACAATCGCATTACAGTGCTGGATTTTGGCGCCGTTAAAGAAATCGGCACTCCTCCGGGTACTCGCATCGGCGTGGAAGGCTACACCGCACCAGAACAAGACCGGGGACAGCCTCTCCCTCAGTCAGATTTATATGCTATTGGGCCGACTTTGATTTTTTTGCTGACAGCCCAAAGCCCTCAAAAGTTTTACGGAAAAATTACTAGAGGTTACGGATTTAAGCTCGATAATATTCCGACGATCGGCCCGAAGTTGCGGGAGGTCATTCTACGAACCACAGCAGCTAAACCTGGGGATCGCTTTCAAACTGCTCAACAATTAGCTAGAGCTCTAGCCACTTGTCTTTAATAGAAGGAACAGTCATTAGTCATTAGTCATTAGTCATTAGTCATTAGTCATATCAAATCCAGTAGCATCGGAATTATTAATATTACCGAAATCAGGAGACGGCAGTGCCGTTTCCCTACAATTAATTAGGGTAGGGAAACGGCACTGCCTTGGACTCTATATTATTCCGGTGCAGCCGGAATTGATATCATTAGTCATTAGTCATTAGTCATTAGTCATTAGTCATTAGTCATTAGTTGGTAAACAGTCAACTGTCAACCCTTGTTTTGCGCTCTTCGGGCAAGCTGTCAACTGTCAACTGTCAACTGTCAACTGTCAACTGTCAACCGTCAACTGTCATCACTCATTAGTGAGAAGGAAAAAGTCTGCTGTCATTCGTCAGAAGTCACTCTGAAGAAGGAAGAAGGAAGAGAGAAGAGGGAACAAGGCAGAGGGAAGAAGTTAGCAACGGAAAATTTATTGATGAAATTTAGCCGATCGCCTTTTAATTTCGGGTGCATCTCAATGCAAGCGAATATATACGTAGGGGCGAAGCATGACCGCAGAAAATAGGAGATTCTAACTAATAACTTATATTCGGTCATGCTTCGCCCTCCTCAAAAGTGATATGCACCCAAGTCCTAGGTTTCCTCTGTTATTCCTCGTCCCAACCTTCTACAGCTATCAACTCGCTCACGGGGTCTTGCATAGAAAAATCAAACTCTAGGAGTTGCTGTTTCCAGTAAGGCCATTCATCTCCATAAAGTAGAGCTATTTTCCAAATGCTGTCTGTCGGCTTGATAATGTCAGACGTGACAAGAGAATGCACCTGACGCTGGAACTTAACCATCGGCTGTATAACCTTCTGGCTCATAATACCTCTTGAATTGTTTAAATCTTGTTTAATTAACACTTCCCAGCGCACACTTTTTACCGCAGTTTCGCCAAGAACAGTCTCGCCAAGATACGTGTAGATTTTTGTCGGGAAGCTACATATTCAACTTGTATCTTAACACAGTTCATTTTGACAAGGGGCTATAAGCAGGACTGAAGAGTCAAGACCGACTGCAAAGAATTAATAATCTTTGGGATGTCCCGCTATATGCTGTCGATCGGCAGTAGGAGGTCTGCCTCCTTGATTATTTCCACATAATAGCAGATGCAATGGCTGCTGAGGATGGTTTTTGACAAGGCTGAGGTTCCGAGAAACTGCAATTACTGCTTGAGCGCTACTACAGCTTAATTTCCGCTTTCGGGCGAGTAAACTAAACTCCACCGCACTTGTTTCAGCTTCAACGCTGGCTTTGCTGTGAGAGGGGAGTCCGATCCGGCATCTACTAATTATAACTCTATTGACGGCAAAGGTGGTCAAAAATTGTTGGATACTGTTGATCGGCATCCCCGCGACTGTCGATCGACCATTGTAGACCGCCCGACACAGGCGTGCAATTCAACAGTTGACAGTTGACAGTTGACAGTTGACCGAAGGAGAGCGACCTCTACCCTTAAGTCCGAGGATTGGAGTAATGAATAGTCTGATTTTAATTTCTCCCGAGCAGGCGGGCGGGCTTTCAACCAATTCTTTCTGGTAAGTTCCCAACCCATCATCCTAAATCTCAAATCTCAAATCTCAAATCTCAAATCTAAAATTGTATGACTTGGAAAAGGCGACACATTCTCACTCTGGCTGATTTTACCTCCGACGAATACGACACGGTGCTGCAAACTGCCGCCAGTTTTCGGGAGGTGCTCGGCCGCCGCACCAAGAAAGTGCCCGCCCTACAGGGTCAAGTGGTCGCGAATTTGTTTTTTGAACCTTCAACCCGAACTCGCAACAGTTTTGAGTTGGCGGCGAAGCGGCTGTCGGCGGATACGCTGAATTTTACCCCAGGCAGTTCTTCTCTGACGAAGGGGGAAACCATTCTGGATACGGCTAAGACTTATCTGGCGATGGGAACGGATTTGATGGTGATCCGGCACGAACAGGCTGGAGTTCCCAGTACAATTGCTTCAGAAATGGATCGCTTGGGTTCGAGAGTCAGCGTTCTCAATGCTGGAGACGGCCAGCACGAACACCCGTCGCAAGGTTTGCTAGACTTATTTACTATTTGTTCTTTGTTAGATGCCGAACGTCCGCGACTGGAACTTTTAGCGGGCAAAAAAATTGCTGTGGTGGGGGATATCTTGCATTCCCGGGTAGCGAGGTCTAATATTTGGAGTTTAACGGCTTCGGGGGCTGAGGTTCATTTAGCCGGGCCGCCGACTTTGTTGCCGCTGTTGTTTGCTGAGTGTGGCAATGGTAGGGAAGGTAAGTTATTTTTGCACTGGCAGCTTGAACCTGCTTTGGTCGATGCTGATTTTGTGATGACTTTGCGGCTGCAAAAGGAACGGATGAGCCAGCATTTGCTGCCGAGTTTACGAGAGTATCATGCTTTGTATGGAGTTACGCGCGATCGGCTGAAACTCTGCAAGCCGGATGTGAAGGTGTTGCACCCAGGCCCGGTCAACCGCGGCGTGGAAATTAGCTCGGATTTGATGGACGATCCGCAATTTAGCCTGATTTCTCAGCAAGTTACCAGCGGCGTAGCGGTGCGGATGGCCTTACTGTATTTGATCGGTGGCGGTAAAGTTTAGCTAGACAGGCGGGAATCCCCGCGTCCATACCCGATCGAGGGTTGGCGTGGGATGAAAGCTGTGTAAGCGGACGATTGCACCTGCTCACAAGACGCTCTTGTCGTAGCCTGCGGGAGATGCGCGGGTGTATGATGATGCGAACAAATCCCTTGCACTTGCCAATGTTTTCAGCTACAATATTCTTAGAGCAATCAAAGAAGTAATCTAAGTTTCGTGTTAAAAGCTGTCAAAGTCCGAATCTATCCTACCGTTGCCCAGCAAGTACACCTGGCTCAAGCTTTTGGTTGTGTTCGTTGGGTCTGGAATCAGTCTTTGGCTACGATGACAGCGACCTATCAAGAGACTGGTAAGGGCGTTACAGCTATGACAATGAAGAAGTCCATACCTGTGTGGAAAGCTGAATTTGAGTGGTTGTCTGAGTGTTACTCACAATGCCTTCAACAGTCAGTTTTGAATCTGGGCGTGGCTTTTGGCAACTTTTTTGATGGTCGATCCCTGTACCCAACATTCAAGAAACGCCAAGGAAAACAATCTATTCAATACCCTCAAAACGTTAAAATCTTGAGCGATCGTGAGATTAAGTTCCCTGGTAAATTGGGTGTGGTTAAAGCCATAGTTCATCGGGATATTGAAGGCAAAGTTAAAACTGTGACTTTATCCAAAAATCCTGACGGCAGATATTTTGCTTCGATGCTATTAGATGATGGGACTGAATCGCCAGAATCCAGTAGTGATGGGAATATAATTGGGATAGATCTAGGTCTAACTGATTTTGCGGTGACATCTAACGGCTCTAAATATCAACATCCTAAAGCAACCCAAAAACATGAAAAGAACCTAGCTCGTAAGCAGAAAAAACTAGCTCGTAAAAAGGATAAGACGACTAACAAAAGTCGCAAAGCAAAGCTGGCGGTAGCTAAGGTTCATTCTAAAATCAAAAGAGTCCGCGAGGATTTTCTTGCGCGTACTATCGCGCAGGATAGTAGACGAAAACCAAGTCATAGTAGTAGAAAATCTGGCAGTGAGAAACATGGTAAAAAATCATTGCCTAGCCAAGGCAATATCCGATGCTGGCTGGGGAATGTTCTGCACTATGCTTAAGTACAAAGCCGAAATGGTGGGCAAGATTTATCTAGAAATAGGTCGATTTTTTGCCTCAACTCATCTTTGCTCGAATACCTTGAAGCCATTGCCAAAAATGGATCTGTCTGTGCGTGCATTTGATTGCCCGCACTGTAAACAGCGACATGACAGAGATATCAACGCGGCGATAAATATCAAAAATGAAGGCTTGCGCGTACTGACGTTGGGAACCAGCGTTATTGCTCCTGAAGGCTATGTAAGACCAAAACAGTATGGGCGTAAGTCTACTACTGTGGCGGCTGTGGTTGTTGAAGGGAGAAGCCCACACTCTACCCGATCGAGGGTGAGTGTGTGGTAGTTCACGTTGTCAGTTGTTAACGATATATAGCGGATCTAGCGAAAGATTCGCGGACGTTGTTGCCAAGAGAACCCTATACGTTTAAGGCTTATATAAGCTGTCAGTCATACCTCATCTTTTTGAGAAAGGCTATAACTTCGGATCTTCGATTATTTGTTACCGTCCAGCGCCTCATGAAAAATAATCGTTACCAAAACCAGCTTGGTAACGATTCAAACTCTTTCTAGAAATGTAAATTACTCTAGTTAAGAATTAGTCAAGCCACGCAGTAGAAACCCAGCCCCCACCTGCAAGTTTAGCCCAGCCGTGCTTGTAATGACCGGTCAATTTCACATTGTCTCCATTGTGTAACTTGCCGATGACATGAGAACAGCGACTGGCCCGGTGGCGGATATTCAGTCTGCCACCATTGGTGGCAACTTCGGCGTAGCTGTGATGGCTGCGACCGCCGCCGCAGCGCTTGTAGTGGCAACCTGCCTGTGCTTCGCCACTCACACTCAGAATAGACAGGGCTACTGCCAGACCTGCAACGCCTACCACGGCAGATTTAGGAATTTTCAATTCCAGTTGGAGCTCGGACTCTGGAGATTCATAAGCAACAAAAGAGTGGCTCAATGCTAGTGCTTCCATAGTTTCCTCGTGATTGTGATTAACGTTTTTTCGTGCAGACTCATTTTATACTCCCCATGCCTAAAGGCGAAGGGATTCTTGACAAATCCGAATCTGGATTTTTACTCGTGGCTATCAAGTCGCCCCTACCCGCTCAGTTGAGATTTCTCCAAACATTGCGTATAGTTTTTTGACGCTTTCAGACCATCGCTAGCCAATCGCTAGCCAACAGATATACTACGCTCTACAACCTGCCATTATTTGCCCTTTAACTATTCCGAATCTTCTGGCGTCGGATATGTCAGTTGCCGGGATTTCTCCGTACTAGGATGTTTCAACACGTAGATGGTTTCTCCTACTTGCTTTGGTGACTTTAACACAACTATTTCGATTAGTGTGTAAAGAAATATTCAAGGCGGTTGAAACCGCAACGGAATTTTCCCGGTGTCGGTATTCCGGAGTTTGCGTCTTGTTCTTTGGTCAAAACAGGCGCAAGAGGTTGTTACCGTCTTGCTTTTGCCGAGTATAGGCTTGCTTTGGCTCAACTCTGCACAGGTATATCATGTCATTTAAGTAGCTTGGTGGAGCAAAAAATAAATAAAGTTTACATTTTCTGCTGAAAATTTGGACTGCGCCGATCGCAATCGGGGTTAAATTTAACTTAACTGTGTCATTCAAAAGGGAATGCAGTCATCGCTTAGAGTTGGAGATGGCTTGCAGCGAGTTGGGCATGATACTGCTTATTTTGGTGTGGTTACTGATTGAGTTGCTACAGCCCGATCGACTGTTCGATCGCACAAGTCTCCTATTCATATTCCAGCACCGTGTGAATTTGGTTCGGGCGAGTTATATTGACCCGATCGCACTGTTACAGCCGTTCGGGGCCATAGACATCTTGCTAAAGATTGACTTTTATGTATCCATGACAAAGATGCAAGATCGATCGCTCGCGACTTGATTTGTGTCAAGATCGATCGAGTTCTCCCGCACCATTTCTTTCGCAATGAACTATAGCGCTGCACTTTCGATCGGCACAATTCCTCAACGGAATAGTAAAGACAGTTTTGCCATTACCTTAGCTCCTTTGTCTGTAGAGGAAATCTACACTTTGGCAGATGACCCAGCGAACGGAGCCGTGGTAATGATGAGCGGTACAGTCCGCAACCAAACTGACGGTCAAGCTGTAGTTTCGTTAGAATATCAAGCCTACGAACCGATGGCCGTGCGAGTATTCCAGCAAATCGCTACTGAAATGCGCCGCCAGTGGGTCGATGTCAATCGGGTCGTCATTCACCACCGCGTCGGACACTTGCAGGTGGGGGAAATCAGTGTGCTGGTGGCTGTGGGCTGTCCCCACCGAGGGGAGGCTTTTGCAGCTTGCCAGTACGCCATAGATACGCTCAAACACAATGTACCGATTTGGAAAAAGGAACATTGGGCCGATGGTTCTAGCAGTTGGGTTAGTATTGGAGCGTGCGAAGTTACCGGTCATTAGTCAGAAGTCGATCGCAGTTTCTGAGTCCAGGAACCAATCGCGATCGGGCAGCGTCAAACACAGTGGAATGTTCGATGAGCCAATTCCACACATGAGCGAATTTATTTCCGTGTCCTGGTCTGCGGTTGTGGCGACCGTTGAAAGAGTGCAATTGCCATCCGAAAAACTCTCTAATTATGACTTAGTGTTGCGGTGTCAGGAAGGAAATCGACCTGAGAGCACTGCCTTTTCAGAACTTTTGAAGCGGTATCAGTCCCACGTAGACAGGGTTCTGTATCACCTAGCCCCTGACTGGCAAGACCGAGCAGACTTGGCTCAGGAAGTCTGGATTCGAGTTTATCGCAATATTAACCGCTTGCAAGAGCCAGTTAAATTTCGGGGCTGGCTGAGTCGCATCGCCACTAATTTGTTTTACGATGAGTTGCGTAAGCGCAAGCGGGTGCGAACTCCGCTGTCGTTAGACGTACCCCGTGCTCTGGAAGATGGGGAGATTGATTGGGAACTTCCGGCCGACAGTCCGGGGCCGGATGAAGATTTGACAACCAGAGAATTTTACGATCAGTTGCGAGTGGCGATCGCAGATTTGCCGGAAGTATTCCGCACGACAATTGTGTTGAGAGAAATTGAAGGTTTAGCCTATGAAGAAATAGCGGAAATGACCGGAGTTTCTCTCGGAACGGTCAAGTCAAGAATTGCTAGAGCTCGCCAAAGGTTGCAGTTACAATTGCAAAAATATCTCGACGGTCATTAGCAAGGGTGATTTCCGAGGCGGGTTAAGAAGATTTGGTGAAGTTTGCTGTGACATCAAAGCTTCTATTTTACAATATAAATAAGCAGTAAATCATTCTAATAGCGAACAGATGCTTCCGCTAATTTTACAAGTGGTGTGAAATATGAATTCTAAATTTGAATCGGATAAAAATCAGAATGATCAAGGTATTGGGGATTCGCTCGCCCAAAGTCAAGGTAACAACAGTTATCCCCAAGGGAATGTAACTACTATGATGCGGGATCGCTTTGAATTGTTGAGTGCCTACATCGATGGCGAAGTGACGGCGGCAGAACGCCGGGAAGTTGAGGAATTGCTGACAAACGACCCCACGACGAAGCGTTTGTACTCCCGACTAATGATGATGCAACAGGCTTTTGGGTCAATGCCCGTACCTGCTGCGGAACAATCTGCACAGGATTTGGCGGCAAAGATTGTGCAGCGCGAGAAACGCCAGACGAAACGGACTTGGGTTTTGGGTGGAGGTGCGATCGCAGCTTTGTTGATTGCAGCAGTGGCTGGTGTCGCTGGCACTCGTCAATTGTTTGCTCCCCAGTTTGCTACATCCCCCGTTCTTCCTGAATCTGACGGTTTGATTGTCGCTTTAAACGAGCCTGTAGTAGAGATTGTTAATCCCAACGATTTGATGCTTGGGGTGAATGCACCCGTGATGGATATTCCGAAAGCTGTAGTAAGCCCTCACAAGTCATCGCCCAAGGCGCAGTAAAATTTCTGTTTTGATCGATAACGGAATATTTTTTAAGAAGACCGGGCGGTTGAAACCGCTTCTATACAAATAAAACCCGCCTCCGCGGGTTGAATACCCGGCGGTTTCAACCGCGTTTTTTTCTTCATTCCGCTTGGCGTGGAATTCGTTTGTGTAGTTTTACCTCGAATTCGTATTCCAGGGGCGCTTCGCCACATACGAATTTGAGGTCAACAGGTTTCAACCGCCGTCTTATCTTTTGGACGAGTTTCCTCAACCCATTCTTGATAACAATCGCTCTGTGGGTGTTCGCTTCTACAGTAGTTCCAGCGCCGCCGCAATTACCTCATCCACCGAAGAATATTTACCGCTTTTGACTTGCGCTTCAATGAATTGATTACGATCCGGTTTTAGAGTAATGTGCACGATCTTTACTTCTATAGTCCTGGACGCACGGGTGGTCAGAAACCGTGTTTTTTTACGAAAAGACGCATTTTAGGCTATAGATTACGTAAAAAACCCGGTTTCTTTGGTCTTAATGCGATCGCTACGCCTCTAATCGCCAATTAATTGGACAAACGTGGACTCAGCATACAAAAGAAAACCTTGGCACCTCAAAAGTGGTCATTCTTTTTGGC